>NZ_JBDJKU010000049.1:0-34040 GCF_039673015.1 Stenotrophomonas sp. TWI1409 | reverse complement strand
GCGCCTCACGGGCTGCCTGCGGTTGCCGGCCAGCGGCCGGCACTACCCTTTGCGCCCATTCACCCACCTGAGTGAAATCTGACCGGTCCGGGCATTTTTGCTGCACTGCAAAATGCCATACGCTACCGTCTGGTCCTAGTATCAAACAATCGTTTGATTAAGGTCCGCCCGCCGATGGCCAAACCCGCCCACTTCTCGACCAAGGACCGGATCCTCGGCGCGGCCGAGGAGCTGTTCGCACAGCACGGCTTCGCCGGCACTTCGCTGCGCCAGGTGACCAGCCAGGCCGACGTCAACATCGCTGCGGTCAACTACCACTTCGGCTCCAAGGAAAACCTGGTCAACGAGGTGTTCCGCCGCCGCATGGACGAGATGACCGGCGCGCGCCTGGCGCAGCTCGAGCGCGCCCGCAGCGAACACCCCGGGCAGCTGCGCCCGGTGCTGGCCGCCTTCGTCGAGCCGGCACTGGCGCTGGCCCAGGACCGCCAGAACGGCGGCGCCTTCGTGCGCGTGATCGCCCGCGCCTACGCAGAGAAGAACGACAACCTGCGCAAGTTCCTGTCCGACCACTACGGTCACGTGCTGCGTGCGTTCGGCAAGGCGATTGCCGAATGCGCACCCGACCTGAGCAAGGAAGAGCTGTACTGGCGCCTGGATTTCCTGGCCGGCTCGCTCACCTATGCCATGGCCGACTTCGGGCTGATCAAGCGTCCCGCCGGTGTCACCGAAGCGGCGCATCGTGCCCATGCCGCCCACGAACTGATCCATTTCGCCGAAGCCGGGTTCCGCGCCGCCGCACGCGCCAGCGCCCTGCCCGCTTCCCCTTGATTCCACCCAGTAACTGCTGACCAACAAAGGCCCTACACCATGTCCAATTCCCTGCTAGTCCGCCGCGCCGCCGTGCTGGGTGCCGGCGTCATGGGTGCCCAGATCGCCGCCCACCTCACCAACGCTGGCGTCGACACCGTGCTGTTCGACCTGCCCGCCAAGGAAGGTCCGGCTGACGGCATCGTGCTGAAGGCGATCGCCAACCTGGGCAAGCTGAGCCCGGCGCCGCTGGCCAGCAAGTCGCTGGCCGAAGCCATCACCCCGGCCAACTACGAGTCCGGCCTGGAGCAGCTGAAGGACTGCGACCTGATCATCGAGGCCATCGCCGAGCGCATGGACTGGAAGCAGGACCTGTACAAGAAGATCGCGCCGTTCGTGGCCGACCACGCGGTGCTGGCCTCCAACACCTCGGGCCTGGGCATCAACAAGCTGGCCGACGTGCTGCCCGAGCAGCTGCGCCACCGCTTCTGCGGCGTGCATTTCTTCAACCCGCCGCGCTACATGCACCTGGCCGAGCTGATCCCGGCCACCACCACCGACGCCGCCGTGCTGGAAGGCCTGGAAGAATTCCTGGTCACCACTTTGGGCAAGGGCGTGGTGTACGCCAAGGACACCCCGAACTTCATCGGCAACCGCATCGGCGTGTTCTCGATCCTGTCCACCATCCACCACACCCAGCAGTTCGGCCTGGGCTTCGATGAAGTGGACGGCCTGACCGGCCCGCTGGTCGGCCGCCCGAAGTCGGCCACCTACCGCACCTCCGACGTGGTCGGCCTGGACACCATGGCCCACGTCATCAAGACCATGGGCGACACCCTGCCCAACGACCCGTGGCATGAATTCTTCAAGTCGCCGAAGTGGCTGGACGCGCTGATCTCCAAGGGCGCGCTGGGCCAGAAGACCGGCGCCGGCATCTTCCGCAAGGTCGGCAAGGACATTGTGGTGCTGGACCTGGAGAAGCAGGACTACCGTCCGGCCGACCGCGCCGCCGCTCCGGAAGTGGTCGAGATCCTGAAGATCAAGAACCCGGCCGAGAAATTCGCCAAGCTGCGCGAAAGCCAGCACCCGCAGGCGCAGTTCCTGTGGGCGACCTTCCGCGACCTGTTCCACTACAGCGCCTACCATCTGGCCGACATCGCCGAAACCGCGCGCGACGTCGACCTGGCCATCCGCTGGGGCTACGGCTGGTCGCTGGGCCCGTTCGAAACCTGGCAGGCCGCCGGCTGGAAGCAGGTGGCGCAGTGGATTGCCGATGACATCGTCGCCGGCAAGAGCATGAGCAATGCCCCGCTGCCGGACTGGGTGTTCGATGGCCGCGATGGCGTGCACGCCGCCGAGGGCAGCTACAGCCCGTCGCGCAACGCCAAGCTGCCGCGCTCGTCGCTGCCGGTGTATCAGCGCCAGCGCTTCCCCGATCCGCTGCTGGGCGAGAAGTTCGCGCCGGGCGAGACCGTGTTCGAGAACGACGGCCTGCGCATGTGGCACGACGGTGATGGCATCGCCGTGGTCAGCTTCAAGACCAAGATGAACACCGTGTCCGACCAGGTGCTCGACGGCCTGCAGGAATGTGTCAGCCGCGCCGAGAAGGACTTCCAGGGCCTGGTGATCTGGCAGCAGAAGGAACCCTTCTCCGCCGGTGCCGACCTGGCCGGTGCGCTCGGCCTGCTGCAGGCCGGCAAGGTCGACCAGTTCGAAGAGATGGTCGCCAACTTCCAGCGCACCAGCCAGCGCATCAAGTACTCGCTGGTGCCGGTGGTGGCTGCCGTGCGTGGCCTGGCGCTGGGTGGTGGCTGCGAGTTCCAGATGCACAGCGCCAAGACCGTGGCCTTCCTGGAAAGCTACATCGGCCTGGTCGAGGCCGGCGTCGGCCTGCTGCCGGCCGGTGGTGGCCTCAAGGAACTGGCCGTGCGCGCCTCGCAGGCCGCTGGCCCGGGCGGTGACGTGTTCGCCGAACTGAAGAAGACCTTCGAAACCGTGGCGATGGCCAAGGTCTCCAACTCGGCGGTCAACGCCAAGGAACTGGGCCTGCTGCGCAGCACCGACAAGGTGGTGTTCAACAGCTACGAGGCCCTGCACATCGCCAAGGCCGAAGCGCGCGCCCTGGCCGAAGCGGGCTACCGTCCGCCGCTGCCGGCACGCCGCATCCAGGTGGCCGGCGACGTGGGTATCGCCACCTTCAAGATGATGCTGGTCAACATGCTGGAAGGCCGTTTCATCAGCCCGTACGACTACGAGATCGCCGAGCGCATCGCCACCGTGCTGTGCGGTGGCAAGGTCGACCGCGGCACCCTGGTGGACGAAGAGTGGCTGCTGACCCTGGAGCGCAAGCACTTCGTCGAACTGGCCCAGCAGGAAAAGACCCAGGCCCGCATCGCGCACATGCTCAAGACCGGCAAGCCGCTGCGTAATTGATCGCCCCTCCCTGCTTTCGGTGGGTGCCGACCGTTGGTCGGCACTCCCTGATGTGGCAGTCGAGCATGGCTCGACTCTACAAAACCTATTCGAGAGATCACTGCAATGACCAAGCAAATCCAGGACGCCTACATCGTCGCCGCCACCCGTACCCCGGTTGGCAAGGCGCCCAAGGGCATGTTCCGCAACACCCGCCCCGACGACATGCTTGCGCACGTGCTGCGCAGCGTCGTCGCCCAGGCCCCGGGCGTGGACGTCAACCGCATCGATGACGCGATCATCGGCTGCGCCATGCCGGAAGCCGAGCAGGGCATGAACGTGGCGCGCATCGGCGTGCTGCTGGCCGGCCTGCCGAACACCATCGCGGCGCAGACCGTGAACCGCTTCTGCTCCTCCGGCCTGCAGGCCGTGGCGCAGGCCGCCGACGCAATCCGCCTGGGCAATGCCGACCTGATGCTGGCCGGTGGCACCGAATCGATGTCGATGGTGCCGATGATGGGCAACAAGATCGCCATGGCGCCGAGCGTGTTCGACAACGACCACGTCGCCATCGCCTACGGCATGGGCATCACCGCCGAGAAGGTCGCCGAAGAGTGGAAGGTCTCGCGCGAAGACCAGGACGCCTTCGCCCTGGCCTCGCACCAGAAGGCCATGGCCGCGATCCAGAACGGCGAGTTCAAGGACGAGATCAGCCCGTACGAGATCGTCTCGCACCTGCCGGACCTGGCCGATGGCCAGCGCATCATCACCCGCAACAAGATCGCCGACACCGACGAAGGCCCGCGCCCGGATTCCTCGGCTGAAGGCCTGGCCAAGCTGCGCCCGGTGTTCCGCAACGGCCAGTTCGGCGGCACCGTCACTGCTGGCAACTCGTCGCAGATGAGCGATGGCGCCGGTGCCGTGCTGCTGGCCTCGGAACAGGCGATCAAGGACTACGGCCTGACCCCGCTGGCTCGTTTCGTCAGCTTCTCGGTAGCCGGCGTGCGCCCGGAAGTGATGGGCATCGGCCCGATCGCCGCGATCCCGAAGGCACTGAAGCAGGCGGGCCTGACCCAGGACCAGCTGGACTGGATTGAACTGAACGAAGCCTTCGCCGCGCAGTCGCTGGCGGTGATCCGCGATTGCGGCCTGGACCCGAGCAAGGTCAACCCGCTGGGCGGCGCGATTGCCCTGGGCCACCCGCTCGGTGCGACCGGCGCGATCCGTACCGCGACCCTGCTGCACGGCCTGCGTCGTCGCCAGCAGAAGTACGGCATGGTGACGATGTGCATCGGCACCGGCATGGGCGCAGCGGGTATTTTCGAGGCGCTGTAAGGTTCAAAGCGTTGCCTCGTTGGGCTTCATGGCGTGGGCCGGGTCGGCAGGGCTGCCCGGGACACGCCGTGAACCCCCCTCCGGGGTCCGGCCCAGCCGCTGGCGGCTGTGCGTTCGGGCGCTTGCGAAGCGGTGCTTCGCAAGCAAAGCGCCCTCACCCCTGGGGGCTCGATGGCGCCTTGCTGGTGTGCGCTGTCCTGCGCACACGGCAAGACCGGGGTTGGGCGTCCTGCCCAACCCGCCCAAGGCATGCCTTGGGCCCATGGCGCAAACGGTCCCGGGCAGCCCTGCCGACCCGGCCCTTCCAGCCTCCCCCGGCGGAGGAGTGAGCAAAGGCAAGGGCAGTAGAGCCACGCCATGCGTGGATGCTCGCGGAAACGGAAAAGGCAGCCATTGGCTGCCTTTCTGCTTTTGCTCTTGCCTTTGATTCCGCCCTTCCCGTCCGCGCCCGCAGGAAACCTGACAGGCGGGGCGGGTGGGCCTTTGCAGGACCGTTCGCCGCATGGATGCGGCGACCGAGCCCCCATGGACGGGTTTACGGCGTGTCCTGCAAAGGCCCACCCGTCCCGCCCATCACGTATCAATCAAGGCGCAGCACGGAGCGCTTGATAGAACCCTTACTCCGCCAACATCGCCGTCAGTTTCTCCCGCGCCGGCCCTGCCAGCTTCGGGTTGTCCAGCGCGAAGCGGATCGTCGCCTCCACCAGCCCCAGGTGCGTGCCGCAGTCGAAGCGGGTGCCCTCGAAGCGGTAGGCATCGACCTCTTCGGTCTTCAGCAGCTGCGCGATCGCATCGGTCAGCTGGATCTCGCCACCAGCACCACTGCCGGTCTGCTCCAGCAGCTCGAAGATCTTCGGGCTCAGCACGTAGCGACCGACCACGGCCAGGTCGCTCGGTGCGTCCTCCGGCTTCGGCTTCTCCACGATCTGCGAAATGCGACCCTTGCGGCCGTCGAACGCGTCAGTGGCAACGATGCCGTAGCTGGCAGTCTTGTCGTGCGGCACGTCTTCAACGGCGATCACGCTGGCACCACTGGCCTCGTTGAGGTCTGCCATCTGCTTCAGTGCGCCGTCGCCGCGGTTCCAGATCAGGTCGTCCGGCAGCAGCACCGCGAACGGCTCGTCACCGATCACGGCCTTGGCGCACAGCACCGCATGGCCCAGGCCCAGTGCTTCGGCCTGGGTCACGAAGATCGCGCGCACGCCCTTGGGCAGCACATGGCGGATCATCTCCAACTGCTCCTGCTTGCCGGCGCGCTCGAGCTTCTGCTCCAGTTCGTAGGCCTTGTCGAAGTAGTCGGCCACGGCATGCTTGTAGCGATTGGTGATGAACACCAGCGTATCGCAGCCTGCTTCGATTGCTTCATCCACAGCATATTGGATCAGCGGACGATCAATGATCGGCAACATTTCCTTCGGAACCGTCTTGGTTGCCGGCAAAAAGCGCGTCCCGAGCCCTGCCACTGGAAAAACTGCCTTGCGAATTCGCTTGCTCATTGGTGCCTGTTGGCCTCACGTGCCGGAAAGGGCACGACTTTAGCGGATGAAATGTAAGCATCCTGTTCGATGGGAGAGAACTCCGGCATCGTCGCGAACAGGATCTCCTGGATGCTGGTCGTGTCGTAACCAGCCACGGCATCGCGCAGGCGCGGGACATTGCCCAGCACCAGGTCACGCGAGAACGTACGTACACCGGCCTCGAGAATCTTCGGGTGCGCGGTGGAACGGTAGTCCTCGTCCGAATAGAACAGCGTCTCGTGCAGCTTCTCGCCCGGACGCAGCCCGGTGTAGATGATCGGAATGTCCTTGTACGGCTGCTTGCCGGCCAGGCGGATCATCTGCTCGGCCAGCACGCGGATCGGCACCGGCTCGCCCATGTCGAGCGTATAGATCGCACCATGCGATGCCGAAGCGGCCGCCTGCAGGATCAGCTGGCAGGCCTCCGGGATGGTCATGAAGTAGCGACTGACTTCCGGGTCGGTGACGGTCACCGGACCGCCACGCAGGATCTGTTCGCGGAACAGCGGCACCACGCTGCCGGCTGAGGCCAGCACGTTGCCGAAGCGCACCGTAACAAAACGGGTATGCGTGGACTTCTGGTCCAGGCTCTGGCAGATCATCTCCGCATAGCGCTTGCTGGCGCCCAGTGCATTGACCGGGTCGACCGCCTTGTCGGTGGAGATGAACACGAAATGCTCAACGCGCGCTTCCAGGCAGGCGCGGGCCACGTTCTCGGTGGCCAGGATGTTGTTGCGCACCGCTTCGCGCAGCTGCCGCTCCAGCACCGGCACGTGCTTGTAGGCAGCCGCATGGAAGGCGGTGTCGACCGGATGCAGCGACAGGGCGTGGCGGATCACCGCCGGGTCACCGCAGTCGCCCAGCACCGCTTCGATCTCGACATCGGGGAAGCTGCGCCGCAGCTCGCCTTCGATGGTCAGCAGCAGCAGTTCGCTGATCTCGAGCAGGATGATGCGGCCGGCGCCATGCCGTGCGCACTGGCGGCAGAGCTCGGAGCCGATCGAGCCACCGGCGCCGGTGACCATCACCGTACGCCCGCCCAGCCAGCCACGGATCAGGTTCCAGTCCGGCATGATCGGCTTGCGGCCCAGCAGATCCTCGATCGCCACTTCCTTCAGCTGCCCCGGCAGCGACTGGCCCTGCAGGATGTCGCTGAGCTTGGGCACGGTGCGGAACGGCACACCGGTGCTTTCACAGATGGCGACGATCCGCTGCATGCCCGCCGCGTCCAGCGACGGAATGGCGATCACCAGCAGCTTGGCCGCCGTCTCCCGGACCACTGTCGGCGCATCGTCCAGGGTGCCGAGGATCGGCAGGCCCTGCAGCTTGGCGCCGCGCAGGTGCGGCGCGTCGTCCAGCAGGCCGACCGGCTCGAAATTACCGGAACGGCGCAGGTCACGGACCAGGGTCTCGGCGGCCTGGCCGGCACCCAGGATCAGCACGCGGCGCGCGGACGAGTCCGACTGCAGTGCCTGATAGTCCTTCCAGGCCCGGTACAGCAGGCGCGGCGCGCCCAGCAGCGCCGACAGCGCGAACGGATAGATCACCAGCACCGACATCGGCACGCCGTCGAAGCGCTTCCACATCAGCACCAGCACGATGGCGACCATGCCGATGAAGCTGGCCTTGAAGATGTTCAGCAGGTCGCTGACGCTGGCGAACCGCCACAGGCCCCGATAGAGGCCCACGCGCCAGAACACCATGCCCTGCAGCAGCAGCACCAGCGTGGTGTCAACGTTCCAGAGAGGGAGCTCGGGGGCGTTGGCCAGGATCGAATACCGCCCCGCGTGGAGCAGCTGCCAGCATGCCCAGACCATGAACAGGTCGTGGCAGACGATGGCCGAACGCGGCATCAGGCCGAGGATTCTGTCCCGCCAGGGTGAAGCCATAAGTCAGGTATTTCCTTTTGGGTGGCGCAATCCATTGCGCAGGAGGAGCCAGAGGACGCTCAGCGCAATGAACCACGCGATCGCCACGGCAGCCTCCCACCTCGGCTGCAAATTGGAGCAGACATTAAGCACTGTAATACTGAACAGGCCTAAAGCAAAGTACATCCCTGTTACCTGGGCGTGACTGGCTCCTGCCTGCACCGCGCGCTGGTAGACGTGCTGGGTATGGGGTTCCATCCAGCGTTGTCCGGAAATGATGCGCGCCAGCAGTGTGAAGCCCGCGTCCACAAGGAACGGCGATGCCGACACCAGCAGCAGGATCCAGTGGATGTCGGTCTTGACGCTGGCCAGTGCCAGCACTGCCGCCACCGCGTAGCCCAGCGCGCCACTCCCGACATCGCCCATGAAGATCCGGGCCCGCGGGAAGTTGAACGGCAGGAAGCCCAGGCAGGCCAGGCCCAACGCGACCGCCGCCAGCGAGTACGGCCAGGGCAGCAGCGGCGCCAGCCCCAGCGCGACCACGATGGCCTGGCTGGCCGCGATGCCGTTGATCCCATCCATGAAATTCCAGATGTTGATCAGCGAGGCGGTGAACAGCAGGACCAGTACGGCCAGCAGCCAGCTGCCACCGTGGACCTTGACCAGCGCGGCCAGCAGCGCGGCGGCGATGAAGTGCACCATCAGGCGGCGCATGGCCGGCAGCGGCCGGTGGTCGTCCCACCAGCCGATACCCGCCACCAGCGCCAGGCCAAGGCTGGCGACCAGCAGGCTCGGACGCGCTTCGGGCCAGGCCCACATGGCAATACCGGCGGTCACCAGCAGGCTGATGACAATGGCGATGCCGCCGCCGCGGGGTGTCGCCACGCTATGGCTGCGGCGCTCGCCCGGCTGGTCAAACAGTTGCCGGCGCAGCGCGTAACCCCGCGCCGCCCAGGTCAGTGCCGCACTCAGCAGGGCCAGGCCCAGCAGCGCGCCCATCACGAGCCACGGCATGGATCAGAGCACCGCGTAGTTCAGCAGCGGCTTGACCGTACCCCACTCCTTGCAGCTCGGGCACTGCCAGTGGTGGGTGCGCGCACCGAAACCACAACGGGTGCAGCGATAGGCCGGATTGCGCACCAGCAACTGGTCGGTGATGTGCTTGAGGTCGTGCAGGGTCGCCGTGGAATCGGCGCCTTCAGCCAGGGTCAGGTCGATCAGCGCGGACTCGCCACGCACCGACGGGCGATCCTTGAGCTGGCGGCCCAGGTAGGCACGGGCTGGCGCCACGCCCTCCTGCTCTTCCATCAGGCGGGTCAGCGCCAGCACCGGGGCGATGCCGCGGTAGTGCTCGGTCATCTCCGACAGGAACGCGCGTGCGCCTGCCAGATCGCCGACCTTGCGGTAGTTCTGCATCAGCGCCGGCAGCAGCTCCGGCAGGTACTCCGGATCGTTGCGCGCGGCACGCTCGAAGGCGCGTACGGCCGCTTCCGGATTGCCGGCATCGGTTTCCAGGCGTCCTTCAATGATGCCGGCACGTACCGACATCGCATCGGCCTGGTAGGCCCGGGCAATCGCTGCCCTCGCCTCTTCCAGCTTGCCAGCACCGCGGAAGCGTTCGGCCAGTTCGCACTCGAACTGCCCGATCAGCTTGCCCATCGGCTCGCCGGTGACGTCCTCGAAACGGGTCGCGTTGTCGATCGCCTTTTCCCAGTCGCGCTCGGCCTGGTAAATGCCGATCAGGTGCTTGAGTGCCTGCGGAGCACGCTGATCCAGCTGGGCCAGTTCGGTGAACACGGTCTCGGCGCGGTCCAGCAGGCCGGACTTCATGTAGTCCTCGCCCAGTGCCAGCAGCGCCTGCACGCGTTGCGCATCGCTGAGGTCGTGGCGGTTGACCAGGCCCTGGTGCAGGCGGATGGCGCGGTCGACTTCGCCGCGGCGGCGGAACAGGTGGCCCAGCGCGACCTGGGTCTCGAAGGTTTCCTTGTCCAGCTCGGCGATGTGCAGGAACAGCTCGATGGCCTTGTCCGGCTGCTCGTTGAGCAGGTAGTTCAGGCCGCGGAAGTAGGTGCTGGACAGGCGGCTGACCTGGCTGTCACCGTGGCGTTGACCACCACGCCGTCCGATCACCCACCCGGCCAGTGCGGCCAGCGGAACGAACAGGAAGAACCAGAACCACTCGGTGACGAAATCCATCTTCGATCAGCGTCCATCAAAAGATTGGGGGGAAGCAACCGGTGCCGGCGTGGCGACAGCGGACTTGTTGGCGCGGCGCAACTGGCTGTAGAGCGGAATGACCACGCTCACCAGCACCAGGCCGGCACCGACGATGACACCCACCAGCAGCGCGGCGATCAGGGCCACGCCTACCGAGGTATGCAGTTGGGTAAACAGCAGGTTGATCGACATCGCGGTCATGTTGACCGCACCGATGATCAACCCAAGGATCAGAACCGCCAGCAGGACCAGCAGACGAAAAACCTTCATGCGACAGCTCCAGTGGCAGGAGTCCGTAGCTTATCCGACTCGCGGCTGGATTCGCACGCGGTGGCGCGACGGAAGGCTCAGGCCGGATCGGCGTCCAGCGGCAGCACACTGCTGACCCGCTCACGCAGTTCCTTGCCCGGCTTGAAATGAGGGACGTGCTTGCCCGGCAGGGCAACCGATTCGCCGGTTTTCGGGTTGCGACCCAGGCGCGGCGGACGATAGTGCAGCGAGAAGCTGCCAAAACCACGGATTTCGATGCGATCCCCGGCGGACAGCGATCCGCCCATCATTTCCAGCAACGACTTCACCGCCAGATCGACATCATCGGCCTTCAGGTGCGCCTGGCGGCGCGCAAGGATTTCGATCAGTTCGGATTTGGTCATTACCGGCTCACATCAGGGGTATCTCAGCCTGAAACGGCCCGGGCAATGCCCGGGCCGTCCAGGAAACAACGAACAGCGTAAGGCCGATTACTCGGACTTGTTGCCGTTCAGCTGTGCACGCAGCAGCGCGCCCAGCTGGGTGGTGCCGCTGGAAGCCGAAGAGGACTGGTATTCCTCCAGCACTTCGCGCATTTCAGCGTCGTCCTTGGCCTTGATCGACAGCTGCAGGGTACGGCCCTTGCGGTCCATGCCCACGAACTTGGCTTCGACCTTGTCGCCGACCTTCAGGTGCTGGGTGGCGTCGTCAACGCGCTCGTTGGCGATGTCGCGTGCCGAGACGTAACCTTCGATGCCGTCAGCCAGCTCGATGATCGCGCCCTTGGCGTCGACTTCCTTCACCACGCCTTCGACCTTGGAGCCCTTCGGATTGGCAGCCATGTACTGGCCGAACGGATCCTGCTCCAGCTGCTTCACGCCCAGGGAGATGCGCTCGCGCTCCGGATCGACAGCCAGGACGACGGCGTCCAGGGTATCGCCCTTCTTGAAGTTGCGAACGACGTCTTCGCCGGTGGTGTTCCAGCTGATGTCGGACAGGTGAACCAGGCCGTCGATGCCGCCGTCCAGGCCGATGAAGATGCCGAAGTCGGTGATCGACTTGATCTGGCCCGACACCTTGTCACCCTTCTTGTGGGTGGCAGCGAAGGTTTCCCACGGATTGGCGGCAACCTGCTTCATGCCCAGCGAGATACGGCGACGCTCTTCATCGACGTCCAGCACCATCACTTCGACTTCATCACCAACCTGGACAACCTTGGACGGGTTGACGTTCTTGTTGGTCCAATCCATCTCGGAGACGTGCACCAGGCCTTCGACGCCCGGCTCGATCTCAACGAACGCGCCGTAATCGGTGACGTTGGAGACCTTGCCGAAGACGCGGCTGTTGGCCGGGTAACGACGGCCGATGTTGTCCCACGGATCCTCGCCCAGCTGCTTCAGGCCCAGCGAAACGCGGTTGCGCTCGCGGTCGAACTTCAGCACGCGGACGTCCAGCTCGTCGCCGACGTTCACGACTTCCGACGGGTGACGCACGCGCTTCCACGCCATGTCGGTGATGTGCAGCAGGCCGTCGATACCGCCCAGGTCCACGAACGCGCCGTAATCGGTCAGGTTCTTGACGACACCCTTCAGGATCGCGCCTTCCTGCAGCTTGTCCATCAGCTGCTCGCGCTCTTCCGAGTGCTCGCTTTCGACGACAGCGCGGCGCGAGACCACGACGTTGTTACGCTTGCGGTCCAGCTTGATGAGCTTGAACTCGAGTTCCTTGCCTTCCAGGTAGGCCGGATCGCGCACCGGGCGCACATCGACCAGGGAACCCGGCAGGAAGGCGCGGACATCCTTGATGTCCACGGTGAAACCACCCTTGACCTTGCCGCTGATGCGACCGGTGATGGTTTCGTTCTTTTCCAACGCTTCTTCCAGCTCGTCCCACACCATCGCGCGCTTGGCCTTCTCGCGCGACAGGACGGTTTCGCCGAAGCCGTTCTCGATCGAGTCGAGGGCGACCTTGACGATGTCGCCTTCGGCGACGTCGATTTCGCCAGCGTCGTTACGGAACTGTTCGATCGGCACGATGCCTTCGGACTTCAGGCCAGCGTTGATCACCACGACGTCGCCGCGGACTTCAACAACGGTACCGCTGACGATGGCGCCCGGCTTCAGCTTGGCCAGATTGGCCTGGCTGGCTTCAAACAGTTCGGCAAATGATTCGGTCATTAGATTTACTCTGTTGGACACATGGGTCGGTGGCGTCCCCTTCAGGGGAATGGCGACCGCCCGCCTGTTGGTCGACCCCGGAAACGCAGGTCGTGTGTAGTAGGAAAACCGCCACGCATCATTGCGCGACGGAGCTGGTACAGCACTGCTATGCGCGACCACCACCGATGCTGCTGGCAGTGCTCCCGCGCGAACGGATCAGGCAGCCGGAACCGGAAGCAGATCCATCACTCTGGCAACGACATCTGCGATGCCGATGCCTGTGGTGTCGATGAGGACAGCATCGTCTGCCGGCTTCAGGGGCGCCACGGTACGCTGAGCATCACGGGCGTCGCGGGCCATGATCTCGCGCAGGAGGTCATCAAAGTTAACAGAAACCCCCTTGTCTTTCAACTGCTTATGCCGGCGCTCGGCGCGCTCCTCGGCACTGGCGGTCAGGAAGACCTTGAAGGAGGCGTCCGGGAAGATCACCGTGCCCATGTCGCGGCCATCGGCGACCAGGCCGGGCAGCTCCCTGAATGCGCGCTGGCGCTCCTTCAGGGCAGCCCGGACCTCGGGAATGGCGGCGATGGCCGAGGCCAGCGCGCCGGTGGTCTCCAGGCGCAGCTCGTCGGTGGCATCGGTCCCGTTCACCATGACCCGCATGGCTTCACCCTGCTCGACAAACTGAACGTGGGTATCAAAGGTGCAGCGGACCAGCGCCGAGGCATCGGAGGTATCGATGTCGGCCCAGCTCGCGGCCACGCCCACTGCCCGGTACAGCGCGCCCGAATCCAGGTAATGCCAGCCCATCCGGCGCGCGATGATGCGGCTGATGGTACCCTTGCCAGCCCCTGAAGGGCCGTCGATGGTCAGGACGGGAGCGAGTGGATTCATGGGGTTCCCAGAGCGTGTGAAGGGGTCATTCTAGCCCCTGTCAGACGCCCCCAACGGGATCTTTTGTGCAACCACTTGAAACCACGAGGAAAAGCCCGGTAGAATGGCGGGCTTGAACGAGCGTCAACTGCCGATTGTCTTTCGCATATCGCGGCCACGCTCCACCCGAACAACTACTGTTTACGCCGAGGTATGCCATGAAAGTCCTGTCCTCCCTGAAGTCGGCGAAGGCCCGTCACCGTGACTGCAAGGTCGTGCGTCGTCGTGGCAAGATCTTCGTCATCTGCAAGTCGAACCCGCGTTTCAAGGCGCGTCAGCGCTAAGCCCAACAGCCTTCGCGGCTGCGGCTGGCCCTACGCGGGGCCGACCCGATGCAAAAAGCCGCCTTCGGGCGGTTTTTTGTTTATGCGGCTTTTTCCTGCCGTTTTTGCTGTAATCGCCTTTCTTGACCACTGGGGAGTAGATCGAGATGAAGCGTTACCTGTCCGCCCTGGCCGTGATGGCCACCCTGGCCACCGCCACGCCGGCGCTGGCCGATACCCTGCTTGTCGACCGTGCCCGCGAGAAGCCGGCCGGTGCCCTGCCCGTGCGCGGCCAGAGCATGCAGCAGGTACAGGCGCAGTTCGGCGCGCCGAGCGAGCAGCTGCAGCCGCGTGGCGGGCAGAAGCGGCAATGGCCGACCATCAACCGCTGGGTGTACCCGCAGTTCACCGTCTACTTCGAGAAGCAGAAGGTGATCGACGTGGTGGCCAACCAGGCGGACCCGAACGAAATCGGCCCGAAACCGCCGATCCGTTGATCCCTTTACCCGCCCTGGGCGGGCCTGTGTAGCGAGACCATGAACCAGACCCTTCGTTTTCCTGCCGAGTGGGAAGCCCAGAGCGGCGTCCTGATTGCCTGGCCCACCGCCGACACCGACTGGGCCGACCGCCTGGGCCAGGTGGAAGAGACCTACATCGCGCTGGTCGCGGCCATCACCCGCTTCCAGCCGGTGCTGATCTGCGTGGCCGACGACGATGTGGAGACCTATGCCGAGATGCGGCTGCGCTCCAACCGCATCGACATGGACAAGGTCCACTTCACCACGGCGGCCTACGACGATACCTGGTTGCGCGACTCCGGCCCGATCACCCTGCGCCGTGCCGACGGCGGCTTCCAGCTGCTGGATTTCCGCTTCACCGGCTGGGGCGGCAAGTTCGACGCCACCCTGGATGACCAGCTGGTGGGCGTGCTCGACCAGGCCGGCGTGTTCAACGACGCACCGGTGCGCAGCATTCCGTTCGCGCTGGAAGGCGGCGGCATCGAAACCGATGGCGAAGGCACCCTGCTGACCACCTGGAAGTGCCTGCACGAGCGCCACCCGGACCGCGACCGCGCCAGCCTGAGCGCCGACCTGGCCGACTGGCTGCAGCAGGACCGCGTGCTGTGGCTGGACCACGGCTACCTGGAAGGCGACGACACCGACGCGCACATCGATACCCTCGCCCGCTTCGCCTCGGCTGACAGCATCGTCTACCAGGCCTGCGACGACGAGAGCGACTCGCACTACGCCGAACTGCAGGCGATGGGCAATGAGCTGGCCGCGCTGCGTACCAAGGATGGCCAGCCGTACCGCCTGTTCCCGCTGCCGTGGGCACAGCCGGTGATCGACGAAGGCCGTCGCCTGGCTGCCTCGTACGCCAACTACCTGATCGTCAACGGCGCGGTGCTGATGCCGGCCTATGGCGATCCGGCCGATGACCTGGCCCGCGATGTACTGGCGCAGGCGCACCCGGGCCGCGAGATCGTGCAGGTGCCCTGCCGCTCGCTGATCTGGCAGAACGGCAGCCTGCACTGCATCACCATGCAGCTGCCGGCCGGGTTGTTGAAGGCCTGAGGATGGGTAGTGCCGGCCGCTGGCCGGCAACCATGCAATGCCTGATGGATTGACGGGGTTGCCGGCCAGCGGCCGGCACTACCAGCACCCATTCAGCGCGCGACACGCCGTCGCCGCCCATCCGCGCTAACATGCAGGTTTTCCCCCGCAGGAACGCCCCGCATGAACTCGCGCAGCCCCCTTACCGTCGCCCTGATCCAGGAGCGCAACCACGGTGATGCCGCCGCCAACCTGGCGGTGATCGAAGCACGCGTGGCCGAGGCGGCTGCGCAGGGTGCCAAGCTGGTGCTGCTGCAGGAACTGCACAACGGCCCGTACTTCTGCCAGCACGAATCGGTGGACGAGTTCGACCTGGCCGAGCCGATTCCGGGCCCGAGCACCGAGCGCCTGGGCGCGCTGGCGAAGAAGCATGGCGTGGTGCTGGTCGGCTCGCTGTTCGAGCGCCGTGCTGCCGGCCTGTACCACAACACCGCCGTGGTGTTCGAGAAGGACGGTACGCTGCTCGGCAAGTACCGCAAGATGCATATCCCGGACGATCCGGGCTTCTACGAGAAGTTCTACTTCACCCCGGGCGACATCGGTTTCAAGCCGATCGATACCTCGGTGGGTCGCCTCGGCGTGCTGGTGTGCTGGGACCAGTGGTACCCGGAAGCGGCACGCCTGATGGCGCTGGCCGGCGCCGAGCTGCTGCTGTACCCGACCGCGATCGGCTGGGACCCGGACGACGTGCAGGACGAGAAGACCCGCCAGCGCGACGCCTGGGTGCTGAGTCACCGCGGCCACGCCGTGGCCAACGGCCTGCCGGTGCTGAGCTGCAACCGCGTCGGCCACGAGGCATCGCCACTGGGCGCGTCGGGCATCCAGTTCTGGGGCAACAGCCACGTGCTCGGCCCGCAGGGCGAATTCCTGGCCGAAGCCGGCACTGACGCCACCGTGCTGCTGTGCGATGTCGACCTGCAGCGCAGCGAGCACGTGCGCCGCATCTGGCCGTTCCTGCGCGATCGCCGCATCGACGCGTACGGTGACCTGCTCAAGCGCTACATCGACTGAGCCGGAGCCCGCGCATGGCCGTCCTCATCCGTGATGCCGGCCCGGCCGACATCGCCGCGATCACCGCGATCTACGCGGTGGAAGTGACCGACTTCGTCAACACCTACGAGTACGACATCCCCGACGCGACCGAGATGCTGCGCCGTATGCGCGACATCATCGATCGCGGCTTCCCCTACCTGGTCGCCGAGATCGACGGCCAGGTGGCCGGCTATGCCTACGCCAACACCTACCGCACCCGCGTTGCCTACCAGTGGACCGTGGAGAACTCGGTCTACGTCGATGCCGCGTTCCAGGGCCAGGGCGTGGGCACCGGCCTGCTGCAGGCCTTGATCGATGCCTGCGTGGCGCGTGGTTACCGGCAGATGGTGGCCGTGATCGGCGAACCGACCAACGCCGCGTCGATCAAGCTGCACGAACGCTTCGGCTTCGAGCTGGTCGGCGTGTTCCGTGGCCTTGGCCGCAAGCACGGCCGCTGGCTGGATACCGTGCAGATGCAGCGCGCGCTCGGCGATGGCGCCGACACCGCACCTTCCAATGAATGAACCCATGACCGAAACCCTTCTCGAAACCGGCGACGACCTGTTCGCCGGCCAGCCGGTGCGCGTCGTTGAACGCGACGGCGTGCGTTATACCCTGCTGGGCACTGCCCACGTCTCCCGCGCCAGCGTCGAGGCGGTGGAAAAAGCCATCGACAGCGGCCGCTTCGATGCCGTTGCCGTTGAACTGGACCCACAGCGCCTGCAGGCGCTGAGCGATCCGGACACACTGGCCAAGCTCGATCTGGTCGAAGTGATCCGCAAGGGCCGCGTGGCCCTGTTCGCCGCCAACCTGGCCCTGTCCGCGTACCAGCGCCGCCTGGCCGAACAGCTCGACATCGAGCCGGGCGCCGAACTGAAGCGCGCGGTGGAACTGGCGCGCGAGCGCAACCTGCCGGTACACCTGATCGACCGTGAAGTCGGCCTGACCTTCCGCCGTGCCTCGCAACGGCTGGGCTTCTTCGGCAAGCTGAAGCTGGTCGCCGGGCTTGGCGCAGGTCTGTTCTCATCCGAGGAAGTGGGCGAAAACGAGATCGAGAAGCTCAAGCAGGGCGACATGCTGGAGTCGAGCTTCGGCGAGTTCGCCAGCGAGAGCCCGGCGCTGTACGAGACCATCATCGGCGAGCGTGACCGCTACATGGCCACGCGCCTGCGCGAGGAACACGACCCGCAGCAGCGTGAAGTGCTGGCGGTGGTGGGTGCCGGTCACCTGGCCGGGCTGGCCCGCTACCTGGAAACCGACACCGAAGCACCGGCACCGCTGCGCGCCGAGCTGGAAGCGGTGCCGAAGAAGCGCAACATTCCGTGGTTCACGCTGGGCATCCTGGCCATCGTGGCGACCGGCATCGGCGTAGGTTTCTACCGCGGTGGCCTGGGCGTGGGCACCGAACTGCTGGCGACCTGGGCGATGTATACCGGCGGCCTCGCCGGCCTGGGCTGCCTGCTGGCCGGCGGCCATCCGCTGAGCATCCTCACCGCGATCGCGGTGGCGCCGTTCAAGCCGTTCCGCCTGAGCATCCCGACCGGCGCATTCTCGGCGCTGGTGGAAGCGCGCCTGCGCAAGCCGGCGTATGAGGACTTCCTGAAGCTGCGCGACGATGCGCAAAGCCTGAAGGGCTGGTATCGCAACCGCGTCACCCGCGTGGTGCTGACCTTCATGCTGACCAACATCGGCAGCATGCTCGGCCTGTGGCTGACCACGTTCAAGGTGTGGGGCAAGGTGGCGGGTTGATTGTTCCGTGTAGCGTCGAGCCAAGCTCGACTGCGCTCTGGTAGGTGCCAACCTTGGTTGGCACGCCATGCCCGGCAAAAAAAGGGGGAGGCCGCCCCACTACGACCGGCCTCCCCCACACCACAACACGTTGATGTGCATTACAGCCGGGCAGCGCCCGGCTCTACCATTTCCACTCCACGCGCGCGGCGGATCAACCGCGTCACGGCATTGCGCAGGTCATCCAGCACCGCATAGATGGTCGGCAGGAACAGCAGGCTGACCACCGTGGAGAACGCCAGGCCGCCGGCAATCGCGCGCGCCATCGGCGCGTACTCCGGGCCATTGCCGAACATCTGCGTATTGGTCAGCGAGATCGGCACCATCGCCAGGATCGCCGTGCCCATGGTCATCATGATTGGCCGCAATCGCTCGCGTGAGCCCTCCACCAGCGCCTGCGTGCGTCCCATGCCGCCGCGCCGCAGGTTGTTGATGTGCTCGATCATCACGATGCCGTTGTTCACCACCACGCCCATCAGCACCAGGATGCCGATGAAGGACATGATCCCGAACGAGGTGCCGGTGATCCAGAACAGCCAGAACACGCCGAAGATCGAGAACAGCACGCCACTCATGATCGCCGCCGGGAACAGCAGCGACTCGAACACCGCCGCCATCACCACGTAGATCATCACCAGCGCGATCAGCAGGTTGAACACCATCTGCTGCATCGCTTCGTCGTCGTTGCCGTAGTCACCGCCATCGAAGGTGAAGCCATAACCGGCCGGGAAGTTCATCGGCTTGAGCACCGACTCCATCGCCTTGCGACCATCCGGCGCGGTGACCTTCTCGGCCAGGTTGGCCTTGATGGTCAGCGTGGTCTGGCGGTTGGTGCGTCCGATCTGGGTGGCTGACGAACCGACATCGACGGTGACCAGGCTCAACAGCGGCACGCTGCGGCCATCGCCGGTACGCACGCTGAAGCCGGCCAGGTCTTCCGGGCTGCTCTGCTCGGCGCCGGCGAAGCGCACCCATACCGGCACCTCGTTGTCGCCACGGCGGAACTCGCGCATCGGTGCACCGCGCAGCGCCAGGCCGACGAAGCTGGCTACCTGTTCGGCATTGAAGCCGAACGCCGCCGCACGCTCGCGGTCGACGCGCACCTTCAGTTCGCCGCCCTTCTCACCATTGTCGATGCGCACATCGCGCAGCTCGGTGCGCTGGGCCAGCAGCGGCACCACTTCCTGGCCGATCTCCTGCAGCATCGAACTGGAGTCGCCGACCAGCTGCACCTGCACGCCCTGGTTGCCGCCACCGCCGCCATCACCGCCCTGGTTGCCGACGAAGTAGTCGGTGCGGGCCGACTTCGGCAGGCCCTTGCGCAGTTCTTCCTGCAGCGCCTTGATGTCCTTGGCGTACTTCTCGTCCAGGGTGACCACGGTGGAGCTGCCTTCCTGCTCGCTGTACCAGGAGTACACCTGCTTGACGTGCAGGCGCTCGCGGTTGGCGTCGATCCAGTTCTCCACGCGCGCCACTTCCTCGGACATCTGCCGATAGGTGTAGGCGCCCTTCCACATGTAGCCGATGAAGATGTCCTTGCCGCCATCCCCTCCGAACATGTCGACCTTGGTCAGCTTCATCGGCACCAGGCTGACCAGCACCACCAGCACGATGCCGAGCAGGCTCCAGCCGCGATGGTGCAGCGACCAGTCCAGCAGCCTGGCGTAGCGGCGCTGCAGCCGCGCGATCAGGCCGGTCTGCGAGTGCACCAGCTTGGGCGTGGCCATGCGCGCGGACAGCATCGGGATCAGGCTGACCGCGACCAGCCACGAGGCCAGCAGCGAGACCGAGATGGTGATCGCGATCTGCGCCATGAAGATGCTGATGTTGTTGGTCTCGCCGAACAGGTTCGGCACGAACACGATGCAGTGGCACAGCGTACCGGCACTGAGCGCGATGGCCACGTTGCGGGTGCCGATGATCGAGGCCAGCCGCGGCTGCCCCGGCATGCGCTCGCGTTCCTGGTAGATGCTCTCCACCACCACCACGGCGTTGTCGACCAGCATGCCCACCGCCAGCAGCAGGCCCATCATGGTCAGGATGTTCAGCGTCACCCCGACGAAGTACATGAAGCCCAGGGTGATGGTGAAGCAGATCGGAATGGCCAGGGTCACCATCAGCGTGGACGGCCAATGGCGCAGGAAGAAGAACAGCACCGTGATCGACAGGATCAGGCCGACCGCACCGGCCTCGGCCAGTTCCAGCAGCGAGGAGGTCACCGCCTTGCCCTGATTGTCGATCACCTTGATCTGCACGTCGCGCATCGACGCTTCGGCACGGATCGATTCAACCTCGGCCAGTGCCGCGCGCGACACCTCCACCAGATTGGCACTGCGCTCCTTGAAGATATCCAGGCCAACCGCCGGGTTGCCGTCCAGGCGGCGCCCGTAGTTCATCCGCGCCGGCTTCAGGCGCACATCGGCGATATCGCCCAGGCGCAGGCCCTTGGCGTTGATCACCAGATCGCGCATTTCCTGCAGGTCGGTGATCTCGCCCACCGGCTGCACGCGCACGCGCTGGCCGTTGTCGTCGATCTGCCCGGCCGAGATCGAGAAATTCAGCGTACGCAGGCGCTCGCTCGGTTCATTGATGCTCAGGCCGTGCGCGTTGAGGCGGTTCGGATCGATGGCGATCTCCACCTCGTTCGGCGGCGCACCGGTGATGTCGACACGGGCCACGCCGGGAATGCGCTCGATGCGCCGCTTGAACTCGCGGTCGAGCATGTCATAGGCGGTGGTCAGGTCGGTGGTGCTGGCCAGGCGCACCTTCAGCACCGGCTGGTCGCTGCTGGACCACTTGAACACGTTGTAGCGCTGCAGGTCGTCGGGCAGGTCGCTGCGGATCGCATCGATGCGCTCGCGTGCATCGGAGGCGGCGATGGCGATGTCGCGGTCCCAGTCGCTGAACTCGATGAAGATCAGCGCCGCTTCGGAGGTGGCCGACGAGCGCATGCGCTTGATGCCGGTCATCGTCGCCAGCGACTCCTCGACCGGACGGATGATGGTCCGTTCCACTTCCTCCGGGGTGGAGCCGGTGTACGGAATCTGCACGAACAGGAACGGCGCGGAGATGTCCGGCAGCGCTTCCAACGGCAACCGGAACGAAGCGATCAGGCCGATCACCACCAGCGACACGAAACACATGATGGTGGTGACCGGACGGCGGATGGAGAACTCGGCCACACTCATGCCGGTTCCTCCGCACCCGCCGCACTGTCCGCTGCACCCGGCTCGATCTCACCGGCATGCTTGCGGCCACGTTCGCGGTAATACGCATCGCCACGACGGTCCATCAGGTCGTACACCACCGGGATCACCAGCAGGGTCAGCAGGGTCGACACCAGCAGGCCGCCGATCACGGTGATCGCCATCGGCGCGCGCACTTCAGCGCCCTCACCCATCGCCACCGCCAACGGCAGGAAGCCGAACAGCGTGCACAGCGTGGTCATGATGATCGGCCGCAGGCGCGAGCGCGCGCCTTCCACAAGCGCCTCGTGCTTTGCTACGCCGGCCTCGCGCAGCTGGTTGACCTTGTCGATCAGGATGATCGCGTTCTTGGTGACCAGGCCGACCAGCAGGATCAGGCCGATGAACACCACCACCGAGATGGGCTTGCCGGTCAGCATCAGCGCCAGGATCGCACCGACCAGCGCCAGCGGGATGGTGAACAGGATCACGAACGGGTGCAGCAGCGATTCGAACTGCGAGGCCATCACCAGGTAGACCAGGAAGATCGCCAGGCCGAAGGCGAAGATCAACGACTTCGCCGCCTGCGCCAGCTCCTCACCCTGGCCACCGATGTGCAGGCCGACACCCGCACCCAGCGGCTGCTCGGCGACCATCTGCTGCACTTCGCGCATGGCCGCGCCGAGGTCGATGTCGCGCAGGTTGGCCGACACCACCGCCACCCGGGTCTGGTCGGCGCGATGGATCTCGCTGGGGCCGGTGGTAGCCACCACCTCGGCCACCGCGTCCAGCGTCACCGGACGGGTACTGCCCGGATTGACGATCAGCCGGCGGATGCTCTCCACGCTGGCGCGGTCGCCTTCCTGTGCACGCACCAGCACGTCGATCTTGCGGTCACGGAAGCTGTAGCGGGTGGCGACATCGCCGCGCACCTTCTTCACCACCACGTCGGCGATCTGGCGCGTGGTCAGGCCCAGTGCACCGGCACGCTCCTGGTCGAAGCGGATCTGGATTTCCGGGAAGCCCTCTTCCACCGTGGACTTCACGTCGGCGTAGTGCGCGTTGCCGCGCAGCAGCGCCGCCAGGCGCTGGCCGGCCACTTCCAGCGTGGCCATGTCCTGCCCGCGCAGCTCGATTTCCAGCGGCGTGGAGAAGCTGAACAACGCCGGCCGCGCGAAGTCGACCTGTGCCCCCGGATGCTGGCCCATGGTGTCACGCAGGCGCTCGGTGATCTCGGCCTCGGTGCGTGCATTGCCACCGCCTTCCATCACCACGGTCAGTTTGCCGATGTTCTCGCCGCTCTCGGTGGGGCTGGCATCCAGGCGGGTGCCGCTGCCGCTGACACCGTACAGCGACGCCACGCCCTCGCCCTTGCCGTGCGCCAGCTGCAGCTCGCGTACCAGTGCATCAGTCTGCTTCAGCGGCGTGCCGGCCGGCAGCTTCACCGTCATCTCGAAACGGTCCTGCGCCAGCTGCGGGATCAGGTCGGCACCGAGCATCGGCACCAGCGCCATGGTCGCCACGAAGATGATCGAGGCGACACCCAGCACCTTGCCCGGATGCGCCAGTGCGCTCGGCAGCAGGCGCAGGTAACCGCGCTCGGCACCGGCATAGGGCTTCATCGCCAGATCGCTGGCCTTGCGCATCACCGGGCCCACCACCGCCACCACGCCACGCCACGCCCGCACCACCAGCCAGGCCAGCGCGTAGAAGCTCCAGCGCGCAGTCGCCACGGCACCACGACGGCCCAGTGCCACCGGCTTCTGCCAGCGGTTCTGCGGTTGCCACGGTTCGTTCGGCGCTTCTTCCGGGAACGCCAGCGGCGGCCGTCCCTTCAGCGAGCTCAGCATCGGGATCAGGGTCATCGACACCAGCAGCGAGATCGCGATGGCGATCGCCACGGTCAACGCCTGGTCGCGGAACAGCTGGCCAGCGATGCCATCGACGAACACCAGCGGCAAGAACACCGCGATGGTGGTCAGGGTGGAGGCGACCACCGCCATGCTCACTTCGCGGGTACCGGCGATGGCCGCCTGCAGGATGCCCAGGCCACGCTCGCGGGCCTTAGCGATGCTCTCCAGCACCACGATCGAGTCATCCACCACCAGGCCGGTGGCCAGTGCCAGACCGCCCAGCGACATCACGTTCAAGCTCAGGCCGAGCTGGCCCATGAAGAAGAACGTGGCGATGATCGAGACCGGCAGCGACAGGCTGATCACGAACGTGCTCCAGCCATCACGCAGGAACAGGAAGATGATCAGGATCGCCAGCAGGCCGCCGATCACTGCATCCTTCTTGACGTCGGCGATGGCGTGCTCGATGAAGCGCGACTGGTCCTCGATGGTGGTCATCTCGACATCGGACGGGAACGTGCCCTTGATCTGCTCCAGGCGCTTGCGCAGCGCTTCGGCGGTGGACACGGTATTGGCGTCGCCTTCTTTGTAGATCGCCAGTTCGACCGATTCCTTGCCGCCCAGGCGGATCACCGCTTCGCGCTCCTTGTAGCCCTGGCGCACGGTGGCCACGTCCTTCAGGCGCACCGGCACACCGTTGGCGACCACGCTGGAACCACCGCCGGACGATGCGCTCTGCGCCGCCGATGCTGCCGCGATGGCTGCCGCCGAACCGGTCGACGCGGCGATGTTGAACATCTGCTGCAACGCCGAGTCGGCCGCGCTGCCGTTCGACGCCTGGGTGGTGACCAGCAGGTTGCGGATCTCCTCCAGATCGGCGAACTGGTTGACGGTGCGCACCAGGAAGCGCTGCGAGCCCTCCTCCAGGCGGCCGCCAGAGATGTTGATGTTCTCGTCCTTCAGGCGCTTGATGACGGTGTCGATCGGCAGGTTCAGCTGGGCCAGCTTCTGCTGGTCGATGTCGACCTGGATCTCGTCTTCCAGGCCACCGCCGACCTTGACCGCCGCCACGCCGCTGACCGGCTCCAGCTTCTTCTTCAGGTCTTCATCGGCATAGCGGCGCAGGCCGGTCAGCTCGCGGACCGCATCGGCATCGCTGGTCGGCGCCACCTTGTTCGACAGCACCAGGCGCATGATCGGCTCGGTGGACGGATTGAAGCGCAGCAGCACCGGGGCCTTGGCCTCCAGTGGCAGGTTCAGCGCTTCCATCTTGTCGCGCACCTCCAGGCTGGCCTGGTCCATGTTGGTGCCCCAGGCGAACTCCAGCACTACATCACTCTGGCCGGTGCGCGAGACCGACTTCAGCTTGCGCAGGTTCTTGACCACGCCGACCGCTTCTTCAACCGGCTGGGTGATCAGGGTTTCGATTTCGGTCGGCGCCGAACCGGTGTACTCGGTGCGCACGGTCAGCGTCGGGTAGCTCAGGTCGGGCAGCAGGTTGACCTTGAGGTTGCCCAGCGCGATCAGGCCGAACAGCAGCAGCGTGACCGTGCACATGGCGATAGTCACGCGACGGCGGGTGGCGAATTCCACCAGGCCGCCGCGCATGCCGGCGGCGGCGCCGTCGCTCGCCGGCGAGGCACCGTGGTCGTGGCCCGGGGCGGTCATTGCGTGCTCCCGGCCTTGTCTGCCGGCTTGGCGGCCGCTGCGACCGTCTTCGGCTTTGCCTTCGGATCGGCGATCACCTGCACTGCGGTGCCGTCGCGCAGGGCGACCTTGCCGGCGGTGACCACCTGATCACCGGCCGCCAGGCCATCACGGATCTCCACCCACGGGCCCTCGGCGTAACCCAGCTTGACCGGAACGCGTGCGACCTTGCCTTCGCGCACCCGGAACACCGCCGGCTCACCATCGTCGAGCAGCGCCAGGCGCGGCACCACCAGCGCATCGGCACGCTGGTCGTAATCGATGCGGATGCGCCCGAACATGCCGGGCTGCAGCGCATGTGCGGCGCCATCGAAGGCGCTGACCACGCGAAACGTACCGCTGCCCGAATCCACCACCGGCGCGATGCGATCGACGGTGCCGGTGAAGCTCTGGCCCGGCAGCGCATCGGCAGCCAGCGTCACCGGCTGGCCGGCGCGCAGGGTGGCCAGCTCGCGCTCGGGCACGTTGAGGGTGGCTTCCAGCCGCGAGTTGTCGACGATGCGGAAGATCGGCGTGTTGATCTGCACGAAGTTGCCGGTCTTGATCGAGCGCGACGCGATCACGCCGGAGATCGGCGCCACCACCGTGGTGTAGGACAGTTCCAGCGTGGCCAGGCGGTACTGCGCGCGTACGTTTTCCAGGTCGTAACGCAGCTGGTCGACGTCGGCGGCGCTGACCATCTGCTGGCCCACCAGTTTCTGCGCGCGCTGGTAGTTGTTTTCCAGCTTGCGCATCTGCGCTTCGCTCTGCGCCACAGCCAGCCGAGCGCGGTCCGGGTCCAGCCGCACCAGCGGCTGGCCGGCGGTGACCCGCTGGCCTTCTTCGACCAGCACCGCCAGCGCCACGCCGGAAGTCTTGGCCACCACCTGCGACTCGGCGCGTGGTTCCAGCGCAGCGGTACCGGTGTAGCTGGCCGCGACAGCACGGTGGCTGGCCACGGCCACTTCGACCGGGACCGCATCGACCTTCTTCTCCTCCTTGGTCTCGGCGGCCTTGGCTTCGGAATTGGGCCCTGCGGCGCAACCGCCCAGCAGCAGGGAGGTGGAGATCAGCAGTGCGGCAGCGCAGATTCCGCTGCGACGGCCGGACAGGAAGGTTGGGTGCGACATCGTCAGATCCCTGGAGGATGCGTGGACAGGTGTGGTAGCAAAGTAATGCACCACTTCACGGCAACACCATATCCCAAAGGTCATGGTGTCTTCGTGCCGCTGGTCGGCCCGCCCCCCATTTCAGCTAGATGAAACCTGGGGCTATACTCGGGTCGTTCCGTACCCCACGCCGGAACGACCAGACCCGAATCCCCGGAAACGACACCATGCGCCCGCAGCCGCTCGCCGCTTGTCTCGCTCTGGCCGTCCTCCTGCCCCTTGGGGCCGCCGCACAGCCCGCTCCTGCTCCTGCCACACCCGCCCCGGCTCCGGCGCCCGCCGCCGCGCCGCAGGCCACCGCTCCCACCGGCAACTTCGACAATGGCCGTGTCCTGGCCTACACCTGCCAGGGGTGCCATGGCATCACCGGCTACAAGAACGCCTACCCCAGTTACCGGGTGCCGAAGATCGGCGGCCAGACCCAGCAGTACCTGGCCCAGGCCCTGACCGAGTACCGCCAGGGCAAGCGCAGGCATCCGACGATGCAGGCGCAGTCGATGAGTTTCAGCGAACAGGAGATCGCCGATCTCTCTGTTTACCTGTCCACCGTCAAGTAAGGCCCGCCCATGTCGAAAGCCGCGCATCCGATGCGTCACGCCATCGCCCTGTCCGTTGCCCTGCTGCTGGCCGCCTGTTCACAGTCGCAGGTGGAAAACAGCGAGAAATCCGCCGCCGACCCGGGCCATGCCAGCGGCGAACACGGTTCTTCATCCTCTGCCGGCCTGCCACCAGGCCGCGAGGCCGCCGGTGAAGCCCGCGCCAAGGTGAAGAGCAAGGCCACCAACCAGAGCTGCATCGACTGCCACGGCGCCGACGGCAACGCGCCGATCGATGCGACCTACCCGAAGCTGGGTGGGCAGTACGGTGATTACCTGGCGCATGCGCTGCAGGCCTACCGTGCCGGTGACCGCCAGCATGCGCTGATGACGCCGCAGGCGAAGGACCTGAGTGATCAGGACATCGCCGATCTGGCCGCGTACTTCGGCAGCCGGCCGAGCCAGCTGCGGGATCTGCACGGGGTTAAATGACCACGCTGCGCGGATCATGACTGCTGCAATCTGAGGCGTTCATGGGCGTTACTTTTCTTTGCGCGCAAAGAAAAGTAACCAAAAGAAACGCTCCGCCGTCCGCGAGCCGATGCTGCGCACCGGCACCCTGCGCTCCTCGGCCCACCGAGGGACGGCGCGGGAACTCGCTACGCTCAGACACCCGCGCCTCTTCGCCCTCGCCGGACCTGCGGTGCTCGGCTCGCTTCAAGGCGGAATCAGATCAAAAGCCACAGCCGCCCGCCGGGCGAGACGGCCGTGGCAGACGCTCAGCCTTCCAGCTCTTCCCAGCGCGCGTACGCCGCATCCAGCTCGGCCTGCACCTTGGCCAGCTGCTGGGTGTGCGCCGCCACTTCAGCGCTGCTGCGGGTGTAAAACGACGGGTCGTTCATCGCCGAGGTCAGCCCTTCGACGTCGCCTTCCAGCTTCTCGATGGTCTTCGGCAGCTGCTCCAGCTCGCGTGCTTCCTTGTAGGCCAGCTTGCGCTTGGGCGCGGCCGGCGTAGCGGCCGCTGCAGCAGGTGCAGCTGCGGCTGGCTTGGCGGCAGCCACCACCGCCGGCGCGGCGGCAATGCTGCTGGCGTACCGCTGCCAGTCGCTGTAGCCACCCACGTACTCACCGATCACGCCGTCGCCTTCCATCACCAGCGTGGAGGTCACCACGTTGTCAATGAAGTCACGGTCATGGCTGACCAGCAGCAGCGTGCCGGTGTACTCGCCCAGCAGCTCTTCCAGCAACTCCAGGGTTTCCACGTCGAGGTCGTTGGTCGGTTCGTCCATTACCAGCAGGTTGGACGGCTGCGCGAACAGCTTGGCCAGCAGCAGGCGGTTGCGCTCACCGCCAGACAGGCGGGTGATCGGCGCACGCGCGCGCTCCGGCGTGAACATGAAGTCCTGCAGGTAGGCATGCACATGCTTGCGCTTGCCGTTGAATTCGAGGAAATCACGGCCCTCGGCCACGTTCTCGATGGCGCTCCAGTCTTCGCGCAGCACCGCGCGGTACTGGTCGAAATAGGCGATCTGCAGATTGGTGCCGGGATTGACTTCACCCTTCTGCGGCTGCAATTCGCCCAGCAGCAGCTTCAGCAGCGTGGTCTTGCCGCTGCCGTTGGGACCGATCAGGCCGATGCGGTCGCCGCGCAGGATGGTGGTGCTGAAGTCACGGACCATGGTGCGCTCGCCGAAGGCGAACGAAATGTCCTTGACGTCGATGACCTTCTTGCCGGAGCTGACGCCCTGCGCGGCTTCCATCTTGACGTTGCCGCTGAGGTCGCGGCGCTGCGAGCGTTCGGTGCGCATCGCCTTCAGGCGGCGTACGCGGCCTTCATCGCGGGTACGCCGGGCCTTGATGCCTTGGCGGATCCAGACTTCTTCCTGCGCCAGCAGCTTGTCGAAGCGGGCGTTTTCCTGCGCCTGCGCGTTGAGGCGTTCCTCGCGGCGGCGCTCGTAGTTGGCCCAGTCGCCCGGCCAGCTGGTGACCTGGCCGCGGTCGATCTCGACGATGCGGGTGGCCAGTGCACGCAGGAAGCGGCGGTCATGGGTGACGAACACCACGCTGCCGCTCCAGCCCTTCAGGAACGCTTCGAGCCAGTCGATGGCCTCGATGTCCAGGTGGTTGGTCGGTTCGTCCAGCAGCAGCACGTCGGGGCTGGACACCAGCGCGCGGGCCAGCAGCACGCGGCGCTTCATGCCACCGGACAAGCGGCCGAACTCGGCCTCGCCGTCCAGGTCGAGCTTGGTCAGGGTTTCGCTGACGCGCTGGTCCAGGCCCCAGCCGTTGGCGGCGTCGATCTTGGCCTGCACGTTGCCGAGCGCTTCGCCATCGAACACCTCGGCATGGCTGAGGTGGTGGAATTCGGCCAGCCACTGGCCCAGTTCGCCGAGGCCATCGGCGACGACGTCGAACACCGAGCCAGCAGCGCCGTGCGGCACTTCCTGCTCCAGGCGGGTGACACGCACGCCCTGCTGCACGCGCACTTCGCCGTCATCGGGCTTGTGGTCGCCGGACAGCAGCTTGAGCAGGGTGGATTTGCCGGCGCCGTTGCGGCCGATCAGGGCGATGCGTTCGCCCGGCTCGATCGACAGTTCGGCCTTTTCCAGCAACAACGGGCCGCCGACGCTGAAGTCGACGTTCTGTAGGGTAATCAGAGGCATCCGGCCATTGTACCGGTTGGGGGCGTCGGCCGGGCTGCACCCGGCACCCGCGGTAGTGCCGGCCGCTGGCCGGCAACCTCAACGGCAACGTCAAAAGCGGGTTTCCTGCGGGATGGCGGAGTGGATCCCGCGATCTGTCGGAACGGCATTCTGCTCTGGTGGGTGTCGACCCTGGTCGACACAGTAGATCCACGCCATGCGTGGATGAGCACTACAAGAAGTGTCGATGGATGGAATCAACTGGGGTTCTGATGGATTACCCCACCTCCCCCAGCAACGCCTGCAACCCCGGCAGCCACTGCTTGCCGGGATGCCGTACCAGCCACAGGGTGCGCTGCAGGGCGGGCAACGGGGTCTCAAGCACGCGCAGGCGGCCGAGGGCCAGCGGCTCTTCCAGCGCATGACGCGAGAGACAGGCCAGACCGAGCCCGGCGATGGCGGCCTGCTTGATCGCTTCGGTATTGCCCAGCTGCAGGGTCTGCGCGAAACCGCGCAGGTGCGGCAACAAGGCCTGCTCCACCGCTTCGCGGGTACCCGAGCCCGGTTCGCGCAGCAGCCAGCGTGCGCGGCGCAGTTCGTCCAGCGACCAGCGCGCGGGGGCATCGGTGGCGGCGACGATCACCAGCGGGTCCTGCTGCCAGGCGGTGACCTGCAGGCCGCGCTCGTGGCACGGGCCTTCGATCAGGCCGGCGTCCACGTCCAGTCGCTGCACGGCGGCGACAACGCCGGCACTGTTGTCGATGCGCAGGTCGACCTCGGCCTGTGGCGCCTGGCGCAGCAGATCGGCGATGCGTGGGGGCAGCAGGTAATTGCCGATGGTGGTGCTGGCGGCCAGCACCAGCCGCAGTGGCGCGCCCTGCGACGGGTCACCGCCGGCGGCGAGCTGGCGCTCGAGGTCGGCGGCGTTGACCAGCAGCGTGCGCGCGGGTTCCAACAGGGCGCGGCCGTGGCCATTCAGCGCCAGGCGGCGGCCGATGCGGTCGAACAGGGGCGTGCCGAAGTGCGCTTCCAGCTCCTGCAGGGCGGCGCTGCTGGCCGACTGCGAAAGCGCAATGGCCTGGCCGGCAGCAGTGGTGCTGCCATGGTCGGCGATGGCGACGAAGACCTGCAGCTGGCGCAAGGTCAGGCGCATGGCACTTACCTTCTTGATGGGTAGGTTTCACCCATATTATTCGTTTTACAGGTCAGCGACAGAGGCGCACGCTTGCCCCATCACTCCAGCCCTGCCCCTGCCATGAACGCCCCCGCTCTCTCCCCCTGGTCCCTGCCCGCCCTGCGCCAACGCTGGCAGCCGCGCCTGCCCGGCCTGCTGCTGGTGGGTCTGATCGCGGCAGCGTCGCTGTACCTGGCCGAGCTGCCCTGGCTGCAGGCGCACGGTCTGAGCGCGCTGACAGTGGCCATCGTCGCCGGCATCGTGGTCGGCAACACCCTCTATCCGCGGCTGGCGCCGAGCAGCGCAGCCGGTGTCGGCTTCTCCAAGCACTGGCTGCTGCGCGCCGGCATCGTGCTGTACGGCCTGCGCCTGACCTTCCAGGACATCGGCCATGTCGGCGTCAGCGGCGTGCTGATGGACGTGCTGGTGGTGGCTAGCACCTTCGGCCTGGCCTGCTGGCTGGGCGTGCGTGTGTTCAAGATGGAGCGTGAGGCGGCAATGCTGATCGGTGCCGGCAGCGCGATCTGCGGCGCGGCGGCGGTGATGGCCGCCGAACCAGTGGTGCGCGGCCGTGCTGCGCAGGTCACGGTAGCGGTGTCGACAGTGGTGGTGTTCGGCACGCTGGCGATGTTCCTGTATCCCGCCCTGTATGCGCTGGTGCAGTCGCACGGCTGGCTGGCAATGGACGCGCGCCAGTACGGTCTGTTCACCGGCGCGACGGTGCATGAAGTGGCACAGGTAGTCGCCGCTGGCCGCGCGGTCAACGAAGCGGCGGCTGACACGGCGGTGATCACCAAGATGGTGCGGGTGATGCTGCTGGCACCGTTCCTGGTGGCGCTGTCGCTGTGGCTGGCGCGTGGCGGCAAGGCCAGCGCCGATGGCAGCAAGGCGCGCATTGTGGTGCCGTGGTTCGCTTTTGGTTTCGTGGCGGTGGCCGGGTTCAACTCGCTGCATCTGCTGCCGGCCGGCCTTCAGGCGGGGCTGGTGCAGCTGGATACCGTGCTGCTGGCGATGGCGATGGCCGCGCTGGGCCTGACCACCCACGTCTCGGCGCTGCGCCAGGCCGGCCTGAAGCCGCTGCTGCTGGCACTGATCCTGTTCGCCTGGCTGCTGTTCGGGGGCCTGGCGATCCACCAGGGCGTGCTGGCGGTGCTTGGCTGAGCAGGAGCGTGCCGACCAAGGTCGGCACCCACCAGTAGATCCACGCCATGCGTGGATGGCGGCTCCAATTGGGGGTCAGAGCCCTTTCCTGCGGAAAGGGATCCGACCCACCCCATTAGGCGGGAGCGGCCGCGCGGACGGGTACAATGCGCCATGACTGACTTCTCGACCCTGCCGCTGAGCCCGGCCCTGCAGCCCGGCCTGGATGCCCTCGGCTACACCACCCTTACCCCCGTGCAGGCGCAGAGCCTGCCGGCCATCCTGGATGGCCGCGATGTGATCGCACAGGCGCCGACCGGCAGCGGCAAGACCGCCGCCTTCGGCCTCGGCCTGCTGCAGGCCATCGACCCCAGCCTGATCCGCGTGCAGGCGCTGGTGCTGTGCCCGACCCGCGAATTGGCCGACCAGGTCGGCAAGCAGATCCGCAAGCTGGCCACCGGCATCCCCAACCTGAAGCTGCTGCTGCTGGTCGGCGGTGTGCCGCTGGGCCCGCAGCTGGCGTCGCTGGAAGGCCACGACCCGCACGTGGTGGTCGGCACTCCTGGCCGTGTGCAGGAGCTTGCACGCAAGCGCGCGCTGAATCTTGGCGCGGTGCGCACGCTGGTGCTGGACGAAGCCGACCGCATGCTCGACATGGGCTTCGAGGAGCCGATCCGCGAGATCGCCGGCCGCACCCACAAGGATCGCCAGAGCCTGCTGTTCTCGGCCACCTTCCCCGACAGCATCCGCACCATGGCGCGTGACCTGCTGCGCGACGCGGTGGAAGTGACCGTGGAGGGTGCCGACCAGGCACCGGCCATCCGCCATCTGTTCTGCGAGGTGGAACCGGCGCACCGCCAGAAGGCGCTGGCTGGCCTGCTGCTGAAGTACACGCCGGAATCGGCGGTGGTGTTCTGCAACACCCGCAAGGACGTGGACGAAGTGGCCAACTCGCTGCAGCAGTTCGGCTTCTCCGCACTGGCCCTGCACGGCGACATGGAGCAGCGCGACCGCGAGGAAGTGTTGTTGCTGCTGGCCAACCGCAGCTGCAACGTACTGGTGGCCAGCGATGTGGCCGCACGCGGCCTGGACGTGGAAGAGCTGGCGGCGGTAATCAACTACGAGCTGCCGACCGACGTGGAGAGCTACCAGCACCGCGTGGGCCGTACTGGCCGTGCCGGTGCCAGCGGCCTGGCGATCAGCCTGGTGGCCGGCCGCGAGAAGACCCGTGCCGAAGCCATCGAAGCGCAGATGGGTCAGCCACTGGACTGGCAGAAGACGCCGCTGGCGACTTCGCGCCCGGCCGAGCTGCCGCAGGCCGCGATGCGCACGCTGCGTATCGACGGTGGCAAGACCGACAAGCTGCGCCCGGGCGATATCCTCGGTGCACTGACCGGCGACGCCGGCCTGTCGAGCAAGTTCATCGGCAAGATCGCGATCTTCCCAACCCGCTCCTATGTGGCGATCGCGCGTGAGCAGGCCAACAAGGCCGTGGCCAAGCTGGAAGCCGGCAAGATCAAGGGCCGACGTTTCCGCGTGCGGATGATGTAACCGGGTGACCTGTAGAGTCGAGCCATGCTCGACTCTGTGGGAACAGCGAACGGCAACAGCGCTGCCACCCAAGGTTGGCAACTACCGGCTCCAGGCCATTCGCTCTGGTAGATGCCAACCTTGGTTGGCACCCACCCTTCGATCAGAACACCAGTTCGGTGTGCAGCGGCAGGTCCGCTTCCCAGCGGGCGCGGCCGCCGAGACCGTCCAGTTCGACCAGCACGCCGGCACCGACCACGTCAACGCCCAGGCGGCGCACCAGCGACAACGCGGCGACCAGCGTGCCACCCGTAGCCAGCACGTCGTCGATGATTGCCACGCGGGCACCGGCCGGCAGCGCATCGGCGTGCACTTCGATGCAGTCGCTGCGGTATTCCAGCGTGTATTCCTCGCGCAGCACCTGGCCCGGCAGCTTGCCCGGCTTGCGCACCGGCACGAAGCCGACGCCCAGTTCCAGCGCCATCGCGGCGCCGAGGATGAAGCCGCGCGATTCGATGCCGACCACCGCGTCCAGCTTCTGGTCGCGCCAGCGGTCGGCCATCGCGGTGATGGCACCGCGGAAGTCCTCGCCGTGGGCGAGCAGCGGCATGATGTCCTTGAACAGGATGCCGGGCTTGGGGAAGTCGGCGATGTCGCGCAGGCGGGAGGCCCACTGCGGAGCGACGATGGCGTCGGTCATGTCACGTTGGCTATCTGATGGCGGCATAGGGTACCTGTTCCGGGCGCCGCCTGCCTGTTGGGGGTGTTCGGCCGGGCTGCGCCCGGCACCTGCAGAGGCTACCGCGCAAGCAAAAGCGAAAGCAAAAGCCGCATTCCGAGAGATGGCGGGGTGGGTCCGGTTGCGGGAGACGCCGTAAACCCGTCCATGGGGGCTTGGCCGCGGCATCCATGCCGCGGACACTCCCGCAACC
>NZ_JBDJKU010000048.1:0-34294 GCF_039673015.1 Stenotrophomonas sp. TWI1409 | reverse complement strand
TTCTGTTGGCGGGGGGGGGGGGGGGGGGGGTCGCTGGTGGGGGGGGGGCGCCCCCCCCCCCCCGCCACTACCGGATCGCGTGGATCGCAGGCAACAAAAAACCCGGCCGGGGCCGGGTTCTTGTCTGCTGCCCTACCCGAAGGGGCAGGGCGGCAACGCCGGATCAGGCGGCCTTGAGGGCCTTGATGCGGTCGTTCAGGCGGCTCTTGTGGCGAGCAGCCTTGTTCTTGTGGATCAGGCCACGCGCGCTGAAGCGATCCAGGATCGGCTGGGCAACGGCGAAGGCGGCTTCGGCGCCGGCGGCATCGTTGGCGTCCAGCGCCTTGATCACTTTCTTGACAGCGGTGCGCAGCATCGAGCGCTGAGCCACGTTGCGCGCGTTGCGCACGACGGTCTGCTTGGCGCGCTTCTTGGCGGACTTGATATTGGCCACGGTGGTGGTTTCCTGAAAAAATCGGTGTTATGGGAACAGCAAGCTAGCTAGTATGATGGCCCGAGAAATGCACGTCAAGTCGATTGTCAAGAGGGACGCTGAGTGAGTTCACCGAAGATGTTGCGAGGCCTGCTGTCGTTCAGCAGCATGACCATGGTCTCGCGGGTGCTCGGACTTGTCCGTGACCAGGTGATCACCACCACGTTCGGCACCAATGCGGTTACCGATGCGTTCTGGGTTGCCTTCAGGGTACCCAATTTCCTGCGCCGGTTGTTCGCCGAAGGCTCTTTCGCCACCGCTTTCGTGCCGGTGTTCACGGAAGTGAAGGAAACCCGCAGCCATGCCGAGCTGCGTGAACTGATGGCCCGCACCGCCGGCACCCTGGGTGGGGTGCTGATGCTGGTTACCGCGCTGGCGCTGATCTTCGCGCCGCAGCTGGCGGTCGCATTCTCGAGTGGTGCTGATACCGACCCGGTCAAGCAGACCCTGCTGGTCGACCTGTTCCGCCTGACCTTCCCGTTCCTGTTGTTCGTCTCGTTGACCGCGCTGGCCGGTGGCGCGCTGAACAGCTTCCAGCGTTTCGCGATGCCGGCGCTGACCCCGGTCATCCTCAACCTGTGCATGATCGCCGGTGCGCTATGGCTGGCGCCGCAGCTGGGCGGCACCCCGGAAAAACAGATCCTGGCGCTGGGCTGGGCGGTACTCGCCGCCGGCATCCTGCAGCTGCTGTTCCAGCTGCCCTCGCTGAAGGGCATCAACCTGCTGACCCTGCCGCGCTGGGGCTGGCGCCATCCGGGCGTGCGCAAGGTGCTGACGCTGATGGTGCCGACCCTGTTCGGTTCGTCGGTGGCGCAGATCAACCTGCTGCTGGATACCCTCATCGCGGCCAAGCTGACCGACGGCTCGCAGTCGTGGCTGTCGCTGGCCGATCGCTTCCTGGAGCTGCCGCTGGGTGTGTTCGGCGTGGCGCTGGGCACGGTGATCCTGCCGGCGCTGGCCCGCCATCACGTCAGCACCGACCGCGAGGGTTTCTCGCGCTCGCTGGACTGGGGCCTGCGGATGACCCTGCTGATCTCGGTGCCGGCCATGCTGGGCTTGCTGCTGCTGGCCGAGCCGCTGATCGCCACTCTGTTCCAGTACCGCCAGTTCACCGCCTTCGATACCCGCATGACCGCGCTGTCGGTGTACGGCCTGAGTTTCGGCCTGCCGGCGTTCGCCCTGCTGAAGGTGGTGCTGCCGGCGTTCTATGCCCGCCAGGACACCAAGACCCCGGTCCGTGCCGGTGTGGCCGCGCTGGTGGCCAACATGGTGTTCAACTTCGCCCTGCTGGCCGTGCTGTACCAGGTCATGGTGCCGGACGAGCTGAAGGCGCAGGGCGTGATGGCGGCCATCGGCAAGCAGCCGGGCCTGCACCTGGCGCTGGGCATCGCCAGCGCACTGTCCAGTTACCTGAACCTGGGCCTGCTCTGGTACTGGCTGGGCAAGACCGATGTCTACCAGCGCCGGCCGGGCTGGGGCGGCTATCTGGTGCGGCTGCTGCTGGCCTGTGCGGCCATGGTCGGCGTGCTGTTGGCCCTGCTGCATTGGGTTCCCGACTTCACCGTCATGGACAAATGGCACCGTATCGGTGGCCTGATGCTGCTGGTCGGCGGCGGTGGCGCGACCTATGCGGTGGCCATGCTGGCGATGGGCTTCCGCCCGCGCGACCTGCGTGGGCATTGATCGCGGCCCGTGGCGGCTATACTTCAGGGTTACACCATTGAAGCAGCGGCCCCGGTCGGGCCGGAACGAGAGTTGATGAGCAGGCTGTTCAGAAGCGTCGAGGGCGGGGAGCTGTTCCCCAACGGAAGCGTGGTCTGTATCGGTGCATTCGACGGCCTCCACCTGGGCCATCGTGCGCTGGTCCGCCACGCGGTTGCCCGCGCGCGCGCCTTGGGCGTGGCCGCGGTGGCCGTGGCGTTCGAGCCGCTGCCGCGTGAATTCTTCGCCCAGGGCACGCCGCCGCCGCGGCTGACCCTGGCGCGCAGCAAGGTCGAGATCCTGCGCGAGCTGGGTGTCGATGCGATCGGCCTGCTGCGTTTCGACGCGGCGATGGCGGCGATGCCGGCCGAGACCTTCGTGCGCCAGTTGCTGGTCAATCGCCTGAGTGCGCGTGAGGTCTGGATCGGGCCGGAGTTCTGCTTCGGCAACCGCCGCCGCGGCGACCTGGCCCTGCTGCAGCAGCTCGGCGCCGAGCTCGGCTTCAGCGCCGGCGAGATCGAAGCGGTCGATCTGCACGGCGAGCGCATCTCCAGCACCCGCATCCGCCAGCTGCTGCAGGACGGCGATTTCGCCCGTGCCGGCGATCTGCTCGGCCGTCCCTACGCGATCAGCGGGCGGGTGGTGCGTGGGCGCCAGCTCGGCCGCACGCTGGGCTTCCCCACCGCCAACCTGCGTTTCCCGAAGACCCCGGCGCTGTCGGGCATCTACGCGACCTGGGTGCACGGCGTGTTCGACCAGCCGTGGCCGTCGGTGTCCAGCTTCGGCACGCGGCCGACCGTGGACGGCGTGGAGCCGTTGCTGGAAGCCCATCTGTTCGATTTCCAGGGCGACCTGTACGGGCGCCACATCGACGTGGAGTTCGTCGCCAAGCTGCGCGACGAAGAGAAATTCAATGATCTGGCGGCACTGACCGACCAGATGCACCGCGATGCCGAACAGGCGCGCGCCATCCTTTCCGAACATAGATTGCGAGCCACTGCGTGAGCCAGGACTACAAGACCACCCTGAACCTGCCAGCCACCGAATTCCCGATGCGCGGCGACCTGCCCAAGCGCGAGCCGGGCATTCTGGCGCGGTGGGAAGAACAGGGGCTCTACCAGCAGCTGCGCGACAACGCCGCCGGCCGCCCGCTGTTCGTGCTGCACGACGGCCCGCCGTACGCCAACGGCCGCATCCATCTCGGCCACGCGGTCAACAAGATCCTGAAGGACATCATCGTCAAGTCGCGCTACCTGGCTGGCTTCGACGCGCCCTACGTGCCGGGCTGGGACTGCCACGGCCTGCCGATCGAGATCGCGGTCGAGAAGAAGTGGGGCAAGGTCGGCACCAAGCTCGACGCCGTCGAATTCCGCCAGAAGTGCCGCGAGTTCGCCGAAGAGCAGATCAACATCCAGCGCGTGGACTTCAAGCGCCTGGGCGTGACCGGTGACTGGGACAACCCGTACAAGACCCTGAGCTTCGACTTCGAAGCCAACGAAATCCGTGCGCTGGCAAAGGTCGTGGCCAACGGCCACCTGGTGCGTGGCGCCAAGCCGGTGTACTGGTGCTTCGACTGTGGCTCGGCGCTGGCCGAGGCCGAGATCGAATACCAGGAAAAGGAATCGCCGGCGATCGACGTGGCCTACGCCGCGCGCGATGCGCAGGCCATCGGCCAGGCGTTCGGCGTGAGCGTGCCGGCTGACGTGGAAGTGGCCGTGCCGATCTGGACCACCACCCCGTGGACGCTGCCGGCTTCGCTGGCGGTGTCGCTGGGCGCGGAGATCAACTACGTGCTGGCCGAAGGCCCGGCGCACAACGGCAAGCGCCGTTGGCTGGTGCTGGCCGCGGCCCTGGCCGAGCGCGCGCTGCAGCGCTATGGCGTCGAAAACGTGGTGCTGCACGGTGAAACCACCGGTGCCGCGCTGGAGAACCAGCTGCTGGCGCACCCGTTCTACCCGGAGCGCGAGATCCTGGTGCTCAACGGCGAGCACGTCTCCGACGAGGACGGTACCGGTGCGGTGCACACCGCCCCCGGCCACGGCCAGGAAGACTTCGTGGTCAGCCAGAAGTACGGCCTGCTGGACAAGTACAACGCCGGCCAGGTGACCCCGATCGACGGCCGTGGCGTGTACCTGGAATCGACCCCGCCGGCCGGTGACGTGGTGCTGGCTGGCCAGCACCTGTGGAAGGCGCAGGAGGCCATCGTCGGCGTGCTGCGCGACAACGGTTCGCTGCTGGCCTTCCACCCGATCCGCCACAGCTACCCGCACTGCTGGCGCCACAAGACGCCGGTGGTGTTCCGCGCCACCCCGCAGTGGTTCATCTCGATGGACAAGGCCAACCTGCGCAACGATGCGCTGGCCGCCATCGATACCGTCGGCTGGTTCCCGACCTGGGGCAAGGCGCGCATCCAGAGCATGGTCGACGGTCGTCCGGACTGGACCATCTCGCGCCAGCGCACCTGGGGCGTGCCGATCGCACTGTTCACCCACCGCCAGACCGGCGAGATCCATCCGCGCTCGGTGGAGCTGATGCAGCAGGTGGCCGACCGCGTCGAAGCCGAGGGCATCGACGTGTGGTACTCGCTGGATGCCGCCGAACTGCTGGGCGCCGAAGCGGCCGACTACGAGAAGGTCACCGACATCCTCGACGTCTGGTTCGATTCGGGCGTGACCCATGAAGGCGTGCTCGCCGCGCGTGGCTTCGGCAAGCCGGCCGACCTGTACCTGGAAGGTTCGGACCAGCACCGCGGCTGGTTCCAGTCCTCGCTGCTGACCGGCGTGGCGATCGACAAGCGCGCGCCGTACAAGCAGTGCCTGACCCACGGCTTCACCGTGGACGAGCACGGCCGCAAGATGTCCAAGTCGCTGGGCAACGGCATCGAGCCGCAGGACATCATGAACAAGCTGGGCGCGGACATCCTGCGCCTGTGGATCGCCTCGGCCGACTACAGCAACGAGATGTCGCTGTCGCAGGAGATCCTCAAGCGCAACGCCGACGCCTACCGTCGCCTGCGCAACACCGCACGCTTCCTGCTCGGCAACCTGGACGGTTTCGATCCGGCCCAGCACCTGCAGCCGCTCGACCAGATGGTCGCGCTGGACCGCTGGATCGTGCATCGCGCGTGGGAGTTGCAGGAGAAGATCAAGGCGGCCTACGACGGCTACAACATGGCCGAGATCGTGCAGCTGCTGCTGAACTTCTGCAGCGTGGACCTGGGCTCGCTGTACCTGGACGTGACCAAGGACCGCCTGTACACGATGCCGACCGATTCGCACGGTCGCCGTTCGGCACAGAGCGCGATGTACCACATCGCCGAAGCGTTCACCCGCTGGGTGGCGCCGATCCTGACCTTCACCGCTGACGAGCTGTGGGGCTATCTGCCGGGCGAGCATGCCGGCCATGTGCTGTTCACCACCTGGTACGACGGCTTGGCGCCGCTGCCGGCCGATGCCCAGCTCAACGCCGCCGACTTCGACCAGCTGCTGGCCGTGCGCGAGCAGGTGGCCAAGGTGCTCGAGCCGATGCGTGCCAACGGCGCGATCGGTGCCGCGCTGGAAGCGGAACTCACCATCGCCGCCAACGAAGAGCAGGCCGCGAAGTGGCAGCCGCTGGCCGATGAACTGCGTTTCCTGTTCATCAGTGGCGACGTGCAGGTGCGCCCGGCGACCACCGACGAGGTGTTCGTCAGCGCCCAGCCGACCACCAAGGCCAAGTGCGTGCGCTGCTGGCACCACCGCGCCGACGTCGGCAGCAACGCCGACCACCCGGAACTGTGCGGCCGCTGCGTGAGCAACATCACCGGCGCCGGTGAAGTGCGGAGCTGGTTCTGATGGCCGCGCCCCGTCCGCATCCGAACGCCCTGGTCTGGCTGCTGCTGTCGGCCGCCATCATCGGCCTGGACCAGTGGTCCAAGGCCTGGGTGTTGTCGAGCCTGCCGGAGTTCCAGCCAGTGGTGGTCATCGACGGCTTCTGGAACTGGTACCGCACCTACAACACTGGTGCCGCGTTCAGTTTCCTGAGCGACGCCGGTGGCTGGCAGAAACACTTCTTCACCGTGTTGGCGATCGTCATCAGCGGCCTGATGGCCTGGTGGCTGCGTAGCACTGCCCGCGGCAACTGGAAGGCCGCGGTGCCGTACGCGCTGATCATCGGCGGCGCGATCGGCAACGTGATCGACCGCCAGGTGCATGGCCATGTGGTCGACTTCATCCAGTGGTACGTGGGCAGCTACACCTGGCCCTCGTTCAACATCGCCGATTCGGCCATCGTGGTGGGTGCCATCGGCATCGCCCTGTTTGGCCTGTTCGACGGCAAGTCCGCCAAAAAGGCGGATAATGCCAATCCGAAACCGTAAGCCGGCCGCTGCCGGGAGACTGAACTGATGGATGTGCTGCTCGCCAACCCGCGTGGATTCTGTGCCGGCGTCGATCGTGCGATCGAGATCGTCAAGCGCGCGATCGAAACGCTGGGCGCGCCCATCTACGTCCGCCATGAAGTGGTGCACAACCGCTTCGTGGTCGACGACCTGAAGCAGCGCGGTGCGATCTTCGTCGAGGAACTCGATGAAGTGCCGGACAACAACACGGTCATTTTCAGCGCGCATGGCGTGTCCCAGGCCGTGCGCCAGGAGGCCGAGCGTCGTGGCCTGAAGGTGTTCGACGCCACCTGTCCGCTGGTGACCAAGGTCCACTTCGAAGTGGCCCGCCACTGCCGTGCCGGCCGTGACGTGGTGCTGATCGGCCACGCCGGTCACCCGGAAGTGGAGGGCACCATGGGCCAGTGGAACCGCGAAGCCGGCACCGGCCAGATCTATCTGGTCGAGGATGTCGAGCAGGTTGCCACGCTGCACATCAACCAGCCGGAAAACTTCGCCTATACCACCCAGACCACGCTGTCGGTGGACGATACGCGCGGCATCATCGATGCGTTGCGTGAGCGCTTCCCGGCGATGCAGGGCCCGAAGAACGACGACATCTGCTACGCCACGCAGAACCGCCAGGACGCCGTGCGCGATCTGGCCAAGCGCTGCGACCTGGTGCTGGTGGTCGGCTCGCCGAACAGTTCCAATTCCAACCGCTTGAGCGAGCTGGCCCGTCGTGAGGGCGTGGAGTCGTACCTGATCGACGGCGCGCACGAGATCGACCCGCAGTGGGTGGTTGGCAAGCAGCACATCGGCGTGACCGCAGGTGCCTCGGCGCCGCAGGTGCTGGTTGATGGTGTGCTGGCGCGTCTGGCCGAGCTGGGCGCCAGCGGCGTCGGCGAGCTGGATGGTGAGCCGGAATCGATGGTGTTCGCGCTGCCGAAGGAACTGCGCCTGCGCCTGGTCGACTGACCGCGAAGCGCCTCATCCACGCATGGCGTGGATCTACTGAAACTGCTCTGGTGGCTGCAAACCAGCACAAGGTGGGTGCGAACCTTGGTTCGCACGCTTCTGGGCATGCACGGATGGGCGCGCGCCCATGACCTTTGGCCATGGGGCGGGGCACTTTACAGGCCTAGCATCGGAAGATTCTCCGTTGTTGGAAGCTGTCCGATGAAGACCCGAGCCTTGGCGATGTCGTTGCTGTTCGCGCTGGCGGCCACGCCTGCACTGGCGCAGACCTCGCCACCGGCGAACGCGGCGGCTCCCGGCCTGCTGCGCATCGACGTGGACGCGCGCGATCTGGCCCGGCGCATCTTCAAGGTGACCGCCACCGTGCCGGCCAAGCCTGGCCCGATGACCCTGCTGTACCCGCAGTGGATTCCCGGCAACCATTCGCCCACCGGCCCGATCGACAAGCTGGCCGGCCTGCGCGTGACCGCCAACGGCAAGCCGCTGGCCTGGCAGCGCGACCAGTTCAACGTCTATGCGTTCAAGGTGAACGTGCCCGAGGGCGTGAGCGAGATCGTCGCCCACTTCGATTTCCTGTCCTCGCAGGGCGGCAGCCAGGGCCGGGTGGTGATGACCCCGGAAATGCTCAACCTGCAGTGGAACGCCAATTCGCTGTATCCGGCCGGCGTCGATGCGCGCAACCTGCAGGCGCAGGCCAGCGTGACCCTGCCCAAGGGCTGGTCGTTCGCCACTGCCCTGGAAACCGCGCGACGCGACGGTGACACCGTGGTGTTCAAGCCGATCTCGTATGACCATCTGGTCGATTCGCCGTTGTTCGCCGGCGAGCACTACCAGCGCATCGATCTCGACCCGGGTGCGAAGGTGCCGGTGCACCTCAATGTGTTCGCCGACGAGGCCAAGTCGTTGAAGCCGAGCGAGGCACAGATCACGATGCACCGCGCGCTGGTGCAGCAGGCCGACAAGCTCTATGGCGCGCGCCATTACAACCACTATGAGTTCCTGCTGGCGTTGACCGACCGCCTCGGTGGCATTGGTCTGGAACACCACCGTTCCAGCGAGAACAGTGCCGATCCAGGCTACTTCACAGAGTGGGACAGCAACGCGTGGATGCGCGACCTGCTGCCGCATGAGTACACCCATTCGTGGAACGGGAAGTACCGTCGCGGCGCCGATCTGGCCACCGCCAACTTCAACGTGCCGATGGGCGACAGCCTGCTGTGGGTGTACGAGGGCCAGACCCAGTTCTGGGGCCAGGTGCTGGCGGCGCGTTCGGGCCTGTGGTCGACCACACAGGCGCGCGACATGCTGGCCAACGTGGCCGCGACCTATGACCGTGGTCGCCCGGGCCTGGCCTGGCGGCCGCTGCAGGACACCACCAACGACCCGACCATCGCCCAGCGCCGCACCCTTCCGTACCGCAACTACCAGATGAGCGAAGACTACTACTCCGGCGGCCAGATGCTGTGGCTGGAGGTGGAAGGCAAGCTGCGCGAGCTGAGTGGCAACCGTCGCAGTCTGGACGACTTCGCGCGTGCGTTCTTCGGCGTCGGCAATGGCGACTGGGACGTCAATCCGTACACCTTCGACGATGTGGTCGCGACCTTGAACGGCATCGCGCCGTACGACTGGTCGAGCTTCCTGCGCGGCCGCCTGGATGGCCACGGTTCGTTGACCGGCGGCCTGGAGCTGGCAGGTTGGAAGCTGGTTTACCGCGATACCCCGAACGACGCCTACAAGGCACAGGAAAAGCGCGCCAAGGCGGCGTTGCTGGCTTATTCGCTGGGCGCGACCGTGCTCGACAACGGCACGGTCGGTGACGTGATCTGGGACAGCCCTGCCTTCAACGCCGGTCTTGCACCCGGCATGAAGGTGATCGCGGTTGGTGGGCGCGAGTACAGCAGCCAGCGGCTGAAGGACGCGGTGGCTGCGGCGGCGAAGGACAAGGCGCCGATCGTGTTGCTGGTGAAGCAGTTCGACCGCATCGAAACGATGAGCATCGTCTACCACGGTGGCCTGCAGTACCCGGTGCTGGAGCGCATCACCGGCAAGCCTGACCGCCTGGCGGATCTGTGGAAGGCACGATGAAGCCGCGCGCCCGCGATGGCGTGATCCTGTTGATGGCGATCCTCGCCATCATCGGCGCGTTCCTGGACGGCGATGGGCGCTGGCTGCATTGGCTGGCCAAGCCGGTCACCACGCTGCTGATCGCTGCCATCGTCTGGGGCGTGCATGATCCGGTGCAGCCGTTCTACCGCCGCGCGGTGCTGGCCGGCATGCTGCTCTCGTGCGTGGGCGATATCGCACTGATGCTGCCGATGGATGCGTTCGTACCGGGACTGGTCGCATTCCTGTTGGCGCATGTCTGCTACATCATCGCCTTCCGCGGAGGCCTGCGTGCCGGGCGTGGGCTGGTCGGCGCCAGCGTCCTGCTCGGTGCATTTGCCGTGCTCAACGTGCTGGGCCTGTGGCCGCACCTGCCCGCACCGATGCGTATTCCGGTGCTGGCGTACGTGGTGGTGCTGGCATCGATGGCGGTGCTGGCCCTGGCACGGCAGTGGCGCCGCCCGCAGCCTGACGCCATGGAGGCCGCCAGTGCCCGTTGGGCCGCTGCCGGTGCCGTGCTGTTCGTCGCCAGCGATTCCCTGTTGGCCTGGGACCGCTTCGCCGGTGGCCTGCCGCTGGCCAGCCTGCTGGTGCTGTCCACGTACTACGCCGCGCAGTACGCCATCGCGCGCTCGGTGAAATAGAAAAAGGGGACGGAGGGGATTAAGTCGCAAACCGCACCAAGGCACATACGACTTAATCCCCTCCGTCCCCTTTTTTGTGTGGCCTACCGGCGGCTCACGCCGCGCAGGGCGCCCTGCGCATCGAACTGCAGGCGCACGGATTCGCGGTCACCGGCGACTTCGTCCGGCAGCCATACCAGCTTGCCGGCTTTGCGCACGATCACGTAGACGTGGCCGACTTCAGATGCGGGGTTCTGCAGCGCATTGCGCTGTTCCTGCAGCGCCTGCGCCACGCGCGGCACAGCCTCGAAATCGATGCTGGCCAGGGATGTGCTGCTGCGCTGCAGGCTGATGGTCGGCGCAAACTGCTGCGGGTTCACCGGATTGCCCTTGCGCCATTGGCCACGTTCAAAGTGATAGCTGTCGACGTGGCCCGGCTGTTGCGGATCGACCAGATCGAGGTTGATGCGGCCATCGTCGTAGAAGTGGATGCTGTGGAAGACCGTCAGCCGCTGGCCGGCCAGCGCTGGCATCTGCTCCAGTGCCTGACGGGCAGCCAGCAGGTAGTCCGCATCGAACAGACGGTTGTTGCGCTCGGGCGCTCCAGCGGTGCCCGCGGCGGGGAAGGGCGCTGGGGACGGCACAAGCGATGCGGATTGCTCGCGCGGCGACTGGGACGAGACGGAGGCAGGCAACCGGTCCGGCTGTACCGAATGCCCCAGCGTTTCGCTGATGGTCTGCAGGGCGCCTCCGGCAACGGCCACGCCCGCCAGAACCAGCAGCAGTACCAGGAACACGGTGCGGGTTGAGGGCGGCTGTTTCATACTCCCTCCAGGCGCACGTTGCTGCGGTCATCCGGGTCGTACAGCAGCGTCACATGCTCGCGCGGGATGTTGGCCAGTTCAATCAGCGGGATGAAGCGGCGCACGCGGGCCTGCTGCATGTTGCCTTCGCGATCGATGTATTCCAGCTGGAACTCCACCTGTGGCTGTTCGTTGAGGTAGGTGCCGGTCTGACGCACCTTCAACACCCTGGCCTCCACGCCGATGCCGCGATACTTCAGTGCATCGCCGCGGGCATCGGCGTGCAGCAGGCGGCCGAGCAGGCGCAGGCCCAGCGCATAGCCACACAGCACCAGCGGGCACACCAGCAGCGGGTGACCGAACGACAGGAAGGTTCAGCCCAGCCCCTCGCTCTGCAGCTGGTAGGCCCACACATAGGCAGCGGCAACGATGGCGATGCCGAGTGCTGCACCGATGCCGCGCCGCCACAGGCTGGCGACATTCAGTTCGGGCTGGGCACCGTCCAGCACGATGTTGGGGAATGCCCCGGGTGTCCGCCCCAGGCGTGCATCAATGTGCCTGCCGGCCTCGAAGCGATGCAGCTGGGGTTTGCTGTCGACCACCAGCATCTGTTCGCGGACCGGCGTACCGGACAGGTTCTTGAAGGACAACTGCAGTTTCCATTGCGCGAACCCACGCACCTGCACGCCGGTCTGTTCGGCCTGTTCGATCAGCGCACTGCGCGGTTCACCGTCGGCCAGGATCGACTGCACCCGGTGCAGTGCGCGTGGCGGCCCCAGCAACAGGTAGTGCAGGAAGGCGAACAGCAGCGTCAGCCACAGGACCATCGACAGTGCGAGCAGCAACAGTGCCAGCCACGGTGCGCTGCGGTCGACCAGCGCCACCGGCCACGAAGTGCCGAAATAGAGAATGCAGGGAAAAGGCAACGCGAAGAACAGCAGGAACGCGCCCCAGAACCAGAGATAGGCTTTCATGGGGGAAGTGGACCGCGGTGGAACAGGGCGCGTAGATTACTACGCTTCAGCGGAACTGCAGGGTAAGCAGGTAGTAGCGGCCGAGCGGATCGTCCAGCCCGGGCATCTGCCCGCCGTTGCCGACCAGATAGTTCACCGGTTGCGTGTCCAGCACGTTGTGCACGTCCAGCGCTGCAACGATGCGCGGCCCCAGCCGGCGTGCGAGGTGCAGGTTCCAGCGCAGCTGCCGTGGGTTCATGCAGTGGTTCCGGTCGACCTGCTTCTGCGGGCACTCCGCCCCCGGCAGCCAGGCACGCGTGCGCCCGATCTGGTTGCCGCGCAGCGCGATGTCCCAGTTGCTGTTCTGCCATTGCACGTTCAACACCGCAGCCAGCTCGGGTGTCACATGGCCACGCAGGTCCACGGCGGCCTCATGGTCACGGCGGCGAAGCAGTTCCTGCTGCTTCAGCGCATCGAGCGAAAACAACCATTGGCCGTTGCTGCCGCTGTCGATGCGGTACTCGCCACGCAGCACCCAGTTGCGGGAGGTGGTGCGGCCGATGTTGTCGAACGACAGGCGCAGGCTGCCCAGGTGGCCGTCTTCATCCAGTTCCCACGTGCTGCGGTTCCACACCGCATCGCTCGGCTGCAGGGCGAGGATCTCGTTGCGCAGTTCCACGATGTTGTGGGTCAGCGACAGCGAGAACGTGTCGTCGGGCGTCCACGTGGCTGCCAGCGAATGGCTGCGTGATCGTTCGGCCTTCAGTGCATCGTTCTCAACCACGTTGGCCGTGACGCTGCAGCCGCCACCACGCGTGGCGATCGCACATTCCGGAAGGGCACTGGACACCGGAAGCGTGATCGAGCCGAAGTAGCCGGGCGGCCGCCGTTGCTCGAACAGGCTCGGTGCACGATAGCCGCGCCCGCTGGCCAGCAGGAACGACCAGTGCGGCGTAGGGCTCCAGCGCAGCCCGGCACGAGGCGAGAACGCCATGAAGCCGCCGTCGCGGTCCCAGCGTGCAGCCAGGTCCGCGCGCAGCGTGGGGGCCAGCGGCAGGCCCAGCTCGGCGTAGACGCCACTGCTTTGTCGCGACAGGCGGCGTCGCTGCTGTGGCAGGCCCAGCGCAAGGTCGCCCTGGCTCAGCAGTGCGTCCGGGCGCGAGGTCCAGCGTTCATGGCGCAGGTCGATGCCGGTGGCCAGCTGCGCATTGCCGCCGGGCATTGCCATCAGCTCACGCTGCACGCCCCACCAGCCCTGCCATTGTGCGGTGCTGCCGCGGTTGCGGATGGACGGAAACAGCGTGTCCGCCTCGGCCGCCGGCGGCGCGTCGAAACCGGGAGTGAACCTGCGCGCCTGCGTTGCTTCAAGCAGGCGTGTCGTGCGCACGGTGCCTGCAGTGGACAAGGTCACGTCGCTGCGCTGCGCGCTGATGCCCGCCTCCCAGCTGCGCCGGCCCTGGTCGCGGCCGATGCCGAAGGTAAGGTCGGCATCGGTGGCGCGGACGCTGGGGCGCACGTTGCCGGCCTCACGCAGCACACTGTTGAAGGTGATTCCGCGCGAGACCACCGCAACGGCGGTCGGGCCCAGATCGAAGCGCTGGCGGTTGTGACTGGCCCGCGCCTCGACATAGGCATAGCGTCCCTCACCACGTTCATGCCGGTAGTGCAGGAAGGCCGACGCGGTATCCGAGGCGGGCTGCAGCGACCGCGGCCGCGCGCTGTCAAACCAGCAGCCATCCTCGCGCCGCTTCAGGGGCGGCTCGCAGCGCCGGGCGGGCACGTACCAGTTGCCGAAGATCGCGCCGATCGGATACAGCGAGGTTTCCGCGTGCCAGTCACGCTGGTCACCGGCGACATGTTCGACACGGTGCAGATCGAGTCCGGCAAACCAGCGGTCCCCGTTGCCACGCGCGCCGCCCGTGGCGGCCTGCAGGCGGTACTGGCCCGCATCGCCGCGGCTGCTCAGGCCGGTCTGCAGCATGGCTTCGGGCCCATCGGCCTGGTCACGCAGGATGATGTTGACCACGCCGGACATGGCGTCGGCCCCATAGATGGCCGAGGCACCACCGCGTACCAGTTCGATGCGGTCGACGAAGCTCAGCGGAATGCCGCCGAGGTCGGTGAGCCCACCCTGTTCCAGCGACACCATCGGATAGCGCGGCAGGCGCCGGCCGTTGACCAGGAACAGCGTCGCCCGCGGGCCCATGCCGTCGAGACTGGTGGTGGCCGCTGCGCCCACCGGCAGGTACTGCGAATCGCCGCCGCGCGAGGTGCTCATGGCCGGATGGCCGTTCATGCCGGGCAGGTGCCGCAGCAGGTCGAACAGATTGCCGTAGCCGCTGCGCAGGATATCGTCGCGATCGATGGTGGTGACCGGCAGTGTGGTCTGCACCGAAGAGCGCGGCAGCCGGCTGCCGGTGACATGGATGGGCGCCAGTTCCACCTGGTGTGGCGTGTCGGCGGACTTGGGAGCCGGGCGCGGCAGGCGCGGGGCTGCGACCGCTTTCGGCGGCGTGGCAGGGGGCTCGGGATGGACGCGCCGCACGACAAAGGCACCGGATGAAGTGCGCAGGATGTTCACCGGCAGGCCGGCGACCAGCTGCTTCAGGGAGGCCCCGGTATCGCGTTGGTCACGGCTGCCGCCGGTGCGCAGATCATCCAGTTCACGTGCGTCGAACAGCAGGGCGGTGCCACTCTGCCGGGCCCATTGCTGCAGTGCCGGCACCAGTGGGCCAGCGCCCACGTCGATCTCCAGCGTGCCGGCGGGCTCGCCGGCATCGGCCATCGGTAGTGCGGCAACACCCAGTGCAAGGCATAGCAGGGCGCGGAGCAGCCCCCACTGCAGCGCACCCGGACCTGCCTTCACTGCCGGTCTCCTCAGTAGGTGCGGCGCAGTTCCAGCGCGCCATCCGGACGCGTCTGGCCAGCCACGGACCAACCCAGTTCCAGCGCCGACAGCAGCTCCTGTGCATCACCGGCGCGGAAGGTGCCGCTTACAGCCAGGTCGGTGATCTCCGGATCGACGATCACCAGTGGCGTGCGGCCATAACGGTTCATGCGCTCGACCACGATCGACAGTGGCGTGGCATCGAACACCAGTTGCCCACGCAGCCAGCCTTCAGCGGCTGCGTTGGACGAGAGGGCAGGGCCTGGCTGGATACGGCCGGAGGGCAATACCTGCAGCTGTTGGCCGGGTGCCAGCGTGTGCTGCGCTGCGCCGTTGCTGACTTCCACGGCACCTTCCAGCAGCGCGACCTCGACCAGGCCGTCGCGCAGGCGTTCCACCTGGAAGGTCGTGCCGATGTCGCGGATCGTACTGTCGCCGGCGTGCAGCTGCAGCGCCTTGTTCGACGGAGCGACCTGCAGTTGCAGCCGACCCCGCTCCAGCACCAGATCACGATGACGCCAGCCGAAGCGGGCGCGGAGGGTGGTGCCGGCATCCAGCATGGCGACGCTGCCATCGGCCAGCGTCTGCTGCTGTGCCTGGTGCGAATCATTGGCGTAGACCTGTGGCGTCGGGTTGCCGTCGACGGCAACCATCCAGCCGATGCCGATCGCCATGCAGACACCGGCGGCAGCGGCTACGCCCGGCAACCAGCGCCGGCGCGGCGGACGCGCCGCCCGTGCCGCGGCGGTGCGCAGCCAGGGGTCAGCCGCAAGCTCCGCACCCTGCTGGAACAGGGTTTCGGCCTGCACCCAGGCTTTGACGTGGGCCGGATCTTCGGCCAGCCAGTCCTCGAACGTTTCGCGTTCGGCCGATGTGCAGTCCGGGGCTTCCAGGCGGGCTACCCAGGCGCTGGCGCGTTCAAACAGCTGTGCATCATCCCTGTGCGGGGTGCCACTCATTGGCCGTCCCTGTCGTTGTGCAGCGGATCCGATCCCAACTCCTGACGCAGGCCCTGCAGGGCCCGGGCGATATGTTTTTCCACGGTCTTGGCAGTAATTCCACAATGCCGCGCGATCTGGGTGTAGCTCATGCCGGTGATGCGGTTGAGCAGATAGACCTCGCGTGCGCGTTCGGGCAGCTTGAACAGGGCCTGCCGCAGCAGGGACAGCATCTGCCCTGACTCGGCCTGGCGTAATGGATCGGGCGAGGAACTGGACGGTTCGTCGCTGCCATCGTGTTCGGCCAGCGGCAGATGCGGCCGCGACTGCGGCGAGCGTCCGCGGTCTGCCAGGCGGTTGCGGGCGATACGATACAGCAGCAGGCGCAGTTCGTCCGGGCCCTGTGCGCGATAGCGGATCAGCCGCTCCATGCAGTCCTGCGCGATATCCTCGGCATCCTCAGGCCCGACCCCCCGCGTGCGCAGGAACGCGCACAGCGGTGCGCGCTCTTCGCGTACGAACGCGATGAAGGCATCCGCAGGTGCGGGCGGCTCCGGCGCGCGATGGATCAGGGGAGACGGGGTGGACAGGGCTGGCCTCGACTGTCGGTGGCGAATGCGTCATCGAGTTTTACGCGACGATGACCGGATGGGGAAGAGTGTGCATCGATCGGATTCTCATTGTGAATGTATTCATTTTTCAGGATCCGTTCCACTGGGGGAGATCGCCCCGCTGTGGCGTTGATCGTTCTACCCGCGTGTTGCGGGTGGAGAGAGAGAACGCATGAAGTATTCGAAGTTGAGCCTGGCCCTGGCCGGGCTGATGGGCGTTGGCGCCATCGCGGCAGCTGATGACGTCATGGCAATGAGTTATCACATGCAGGACGATCGCGTCTTCCTCAGCGGCGGCGTCACCGTCGCCGATGTGGTGGCGCTGCCCGCACTGCTGGCCAAGGCGCAGGCTGAAGGCCGTCCGATCCGCGAAGTCGTGCTGCGAACGTCCAACGGTGGCGCGCTGATCGCCGGCGAGTGGCTGCAGGCGGTGATCCGTACCCAGGGCCTGGACACCATCGTGTCCGGCCACTGCATTTCGTCCTGCTCGATCATGCAGTCCGGTGGCGTCAACCGTTACCTCGGCGGCGATCTGCCGCTGGTCGACTCGGTGCAGATCCATGCCGCCAGCAGTGGTGGCAGGATCACCTATGCGCCGTCGGCGCGCATGACCCAGATCTACACAGGCAACTACGGCGGCGGCATGGATGCGGGCCTGTTGCACAAGGCCATGTATGAAGTGGTGCAGCCCAATGGCCTGCTGGTATTCCGCGACCCGGCGCGTACCACGGGTACGTCGGTCACCTTCGATCCGGATGGCAGTGGGAGCAAGCTGGAGTCATTCCCGGGCCAGGACATCCGCAGCAACAGCATCATCAACACGGCGGGCTATCGCGATCCGGGCGACACCCTTCGTGTCACCAGCAACGTCAGCGGCGACATCAACCCGGGCTACCTTCGTACCGCGCGCCAGCTGCAGGCCTTTGTCGACGACGATTTCGCGCGCTGGAACACCGACTGGGCCAGCACCTACATCAACTATGCGGTGAGCCTGTACAACTTCTCCACGCGGGGGGCGAACGGTATCGGCGCGCAGTCGTTGCAGCAGCTGCTCGCCGACCCCGACCTCCAGGATGAACTGCGCGGCCAGCTGCGGCTGGCCGATCTGGATGCCTCGACCCTGGCCAACTCCGCCGGCGTGATCCGTGTCAGCAATGGCGCCACCTGGCGCACCGCTGAAACCACCGGCGCCGATTTCATTCTGGTGGACAACGGCACCATCGCACTGGAGGGTGGTGCGCTGCGCACCCCCGAGCTGCGGGTGATGCCGGGCAGCATCGTAGTGGGCCACGGTGATATCGCATCGGTCGGCACTGACAGCGATGCGCTGCTGGATGGCAGCGGCCCGTCCTACCGCGAAGATGGCTTCAACCGCCTGCGCGTGTTCGGCACGCTGATGCCGCGCGGTGGGGATCTGGTGACCCACGGCTACGTCAACATCATGCCCGGCGGCCAGGTGCTGTTCGATGTTACCGAAGCCGGTGGTACCGGCAGTGGCCGCCTGCGCGTCGGCAGCTTCTACGACGGCGGCACCGAGGATGGCGCGCTGGTGATCGCGCAGGGCGCACACCTTGCGTTGAATGTGGCCCAGGGCTTCTATGCCGGTGCCTACCGCCGCGATCTGGTGGAAGGGCCGATCTACCAGGGGGGCTTCCAGGATGTCGTGCGGCTGGGGGACGCCGGATACAGTGCCAGCATCACTGCCGGTGAAGTGTTCCGCCCGCGCCACAATTCACTGCTCAGCTTCAACGTCAACCAGACCGCCGACGGCCTGTGGCTGACCGCCAACCCCGGCTTTGACCAGCTGGGCCTGTTTGCCAACGGTACGTCCGGCGACGGCCTGGGCCGCGCGCTGGCGACCGCCTCCGATCGCCAGGACAAGGGACTGAGATCGCTGCTGGGCGCACTGCAGTTCGCCGACCGCGATGTGATCGCACAACAGGCCGGTGCTCTGCGCGGTGATGCGCACGCCAGCCTGCGACTGGCCGACACCGCGCTGGTGGGCAGCATCGGCAACGTCGTGCAGCAGCACCAGTCGGCCATGCGCAGCGGCGGTGATGCCGATGGCCTGGCCTCTCAGGTGGCGCAGTCGGTCTCCTCCCAGCCGGGCATGCGCCATGGCAGCCTGTTCAACCAGCTGGCGATGCACCTGGTCGAGCCGGCGTCGGGCAGCGTTGCGGGCAGGGCTGATGCTGGACGCAGCCATGGCATCTGGGCGCGTGGTTTCGCCAGCCATGGCCGCCTCGATGCCGACGGTGGCGTGGCCGGCCTGAGCCACACCATCGGTGGCATCGTGGTCGGTGCCGATACCCGCGTGGCCGATGACCGCGTGACCCTGGGCGTCAGCGTGGCCGCGGCAGACATGTCGACCAAGGCCAGCGATGGCTCTGGTTTCACTGGTGACGTGCGTGCGCTGGACGTGGGCGGCTACCTCGATGCGACGTACGCGCGCGGCTATCTGTCGGCGGCCGTGCGCTACACCGATCTGCGCCACGATACGCGTCGCAGCATCAACGGCATCGATGGCCTGCAGCAGCCGCTGCGCGCCAAGTACAGCAACGATGCGATCTCCGCACGGGTGGAACATGCGTTCTCCTTCACGACCGGCAAGGGCCTGGTGATCCAGCCGTTGCTGCCGGTGGTGGACTACGCGCGCACCTCGGCCACCCGCTTCAACGAAGGGCAGGGCGCCGGTGCGCTGGTTGGCCGCAGCGGCAGCCTGGAGAGCATCCGCGTGGGTGCGGGCCTGCAGCTGTTCAAGACCTTCGAAGGCAACAACGGCGAGCGCATCACCCCGCGCGCCCGGGTGGTCTGGCAGAAGGAACTGGGCGATTCGCAGGCCCGCTACAGCACCGGCTTCGCCGCGGCACCGGATCTGGTGTTCGGCGCCAGCAGCCAGGCGGTGGGCGAGCAGGTGCTGGCCTGGAACCTGGGTGTGACCAGCCGTGCCAGCGAGCGGCTGTCGATCATGGCCGATTACGTGGGTGAGCGCCGCGACGGGCAGATCCAGAACGGCGTGATGCTGGGCCTGGGCTACAAGTTCTAAGTGACGCCCGGCACCGGCGATGACGGCATCGCCGGTGCCATCCCAACGCGGGTGCTGCTGCGGTATGGTCGGTCTGCCATTCCACCCAGGCCCGTCCATGCAGATCGCCGTCTTCAGTGCCCGTCCCTACGACCGTCGTTTCCTTGATGAGGCGAACCAGCGCGATGCGGCTGGGGACGGCTTTGCGTTCGTGTACTTCGATGTGGCGCTGGACGTGCACACGGCCGCGCTGGCGCAGGATTGCGCAGCCGTATGCGTGTTCGTCAACGACCGCCTGGATGCGCCGGTGCTGCACGCCCTGCATGCGTTGGGCGTGCGCGCCGTACTGCTGCGCTGCGCCGGCTTCAACAATGTGGACCTGGCAGCCGCGAAAGCGCTGGATCTGTTCGTCGCACGCGTACCGGCCTATTCCCCGGAGGCGGTGGCCGAGCATGCGTTGGCGCTGGTGATGACCCTCAACCGGCAGACCCATCGCGCCTACAACCGCGTGCGCGAGGGCAACTTCATGCTGGATGGCCTGCTCGGGCGCACCTTGCACGGGCGCACGGTCGGCATTGTGGGTACCGGCAAGATCGGGCTGGCCACCGCGCGCATCTTCAACGGCATGGGCTGCACCGTGCTGGGGCACGATCCTTATCCGTCACCCGCGTTCGGCGGTATCGGCGAAATGGTCGGGCTGGATGAACTGCTGGCGCGTGCCGACATCGTGTCGCTGCATTGCCCGCTGACGCCTGAGACTCATCACCTGATCAATGATGCATCACTGGCGCGGATGAAGCCGGGCGCGATGCTGGTCAATACGTCGCGCGGCGCACTGGTCGATACCCATGCGGTGATCCGCGCGCTGAAGTCGCGCCGGCTGGGTCATCTGGCCATCGACGTGTACGAGCAGGAAAGCGCGTTGTTCTTCCAGGACCTGTCCGGCGAGATCATCGACGACGAGGCCTTCCAGCGCCTGATGACCTTCCCGAATGTGCTGGTGACCGGCCACCAGGGCTTCTTCACCGTGGAGGCGCTGCAGGAGATCTCGGCGATCACGCTGGGGAACCTGCAGGATTTCGCGGCCGGGCGGGTGTGCGCCAACCGGGTAGAGGTGGGCTGAGCCGGATGGATTGACCGCCGGGGCGCCCAGCCCGTAAAATCGGGGGCTCCGCCGGAATAGCTCAGTTGGTAGAGCGGCGCATTCGTAATGCGTAGGTCGCAGGTTCGACTCCTGTTTCCGGCACCAGTTGTAATGAAAAGCCCCGGCCTTGGTCGGGGCTTTTTGTTTGCGCCCGCCGGTGATCATTGGATTACCACCTCACCGAAGGCTGCAAGCCTTCATCAACGCCTCGTCATCCCTGCGCCTCGTGCCAGCCACCACGCGAGCTGCCGGAGATAGCCACCTGCTGCTCCCGCCGATGCGCCGATCAGCAGGCGTGCGAGCACTCTGGTCCCGCGCGCGGCTCGCTCCCGCACCCAAGGCAGTACCGCCACCACCTGCGCACCCAGCAACAGCATCAGCACGTCCAGCCCAAGCGCATCCAACACCGGCAGCAACGGCGACAGCGCCGGATTGCAGGCCAGCACGATCACCAGCGCAGCCCCAAGCGTGGCCAATAGCCGGCGCCCGGCGGGCAGGGTGGTCCAGTGCAGCAGTCGGCTGATCAGGCGCATGGCATTCCTTGTGTCATGAGCGCGAACCTCAATCAGGTCCAAGCGCGCGCACCGGCTGCCGCAGCACGGTCTTCAACCGCGCCGCGTCGGTCTTGCGCGGATCGCTCAGGTAGATCTCGTGATGGGGGCCGGCGAAGGCGTAGCCCAGCGAAGGCATCAGTTCGTTGTGCAGATGGGCCAGGGCCGGACCCTCGTCATCGTAGGCGCCTACATGCAGGGTCTGCAGGCAGAGGCCTTCTTCAAGAACTTCGTGGCGAAGGCTGGCCGGAACGTCGCCCAGTTTCTCCGCCGCCTTGGCGATGGCAGCCTCCAACTGCGCTGGACTGATCCCGTCCGGCGTGCGGATCATCACCGTCCACTTCCACTCATCCTTGCGGCGAGCCACAAAGCTCGACGGATCCTCGGCGGTCCACAGGGCTTCCAGCGGTGGCACCACGTAGTCCTGGCCCCCGGCCTTCAGTGCGAACTTCAGTGCATAGCTCACCGCGTACAGCCACTGCACCGCCTCCAGATAGGCTGGCGCGATATTCGGATCGCCGTGGCCGTCGACCATCAGGTAGGGCAGGGGCGGCACCTGCACCGGAACGAACTGGCCTGCCGGTGGCTGGTACAGCGCCCGGTCGCGTTTCTTGAAGTCGATCTTGTCCATGCACCTTCCTCCTGTGCCGAGCATCCCACGCCTTGCTTTCGCAGGCATGCCTGAACATGTTCAGGCGACTTTGCCGAACACGGGCGGAGCAGCCGCCATCGCCCGATGCTAGGATGCCGCCCCCGGGTGTTCTGCCCGCCGCGGTTGCGCGGTGCGACAACGTGTCGCAGCCAGAAACGGGCCTTTCCTGCGCTCGATCATTGTCAATGCCTTTCTTAAATGGTGGGTGACGGCCTAAAATTGAAAGGCTGACTCGACCCCACCTCCCTACCTGTCTTCCGGACCGGTGGGACCGGCTTTGGCCGGAACAGGCAGGACGGGGAACGGCATTCCCTCGCAATTGGATCGACCGATGATTCCGTTGAAAACCCTTGGGCGCTGGTTGCGCCCGGGCCTGCTGCTGTCGTTGCTGGTGATGCTCACTGGCTGCGATGCGGTGGCCATCCTCAGTCCGAAGGGCCAGATCGGCCAGGATGAGAAGACCCTGCTGATCACGGCCACCGTGCTCATGCTGCTGGTCGTCATCCCGGTCATCATCATGACCCTGACCTTCGCGTGGAAGTATCGCGCCTCCAACACCAAGGCCCGCTACGAGCCGAAGTGGTCCCACTCGACGGCGATCGAGGTGGTGGTGTGGTCCATTCCCTGCATGATCGTGCTGGTGCTGGCGGTCCTGACCTGGCGCTCGTCGCACGCACTGGACCCGTACAAGCCGCTGGATTCGGACGTCAAGCCGGTCACCATCGAGGCGATCTCGCTGGACTGGAAGTGGCTGTTCATCTATCCGGAAGAGAAGGTGGCGGTCGTCAACGAAATCAAGTTCCCGGTCAACACGCCGCTGAACTTCAAGATCACGTCCGATTCGGTGATGAATGCGTTCTTCATCCCGCACCTGGGCAGCATGATCTACTCGATGGCTGCGATGGAGACCAAGCTCCATCTGATCGCCAACGAGACCGGTGAATTCCCGGGCATGTCCTCGCACTACAGCGGCGCGGGCTTCGCCAAGATGCACTTCACCGCCTACTCGGTCACCGATGCCGAATACCGCCAGTGGCTGGACCAGGTCCGCGCCGGCGAGCAGACCCTGGACAAGGCCTCGTTCAAGGCGCTGGGTGAAGCACGCAACGCCGAGTGGTATCCGGTCACCTACTTCGGCAAGACCGAAGAAGGCCTGTTCGACTGGGTCATCGCCAAGCACATGGGCGACAACAAGCATTACGGCATGAAGCACGAACACGCCGGTGCCGCCGCTGCCGATGCCGCCAGCCATGAAGCGCACGAGGGCCATGCCCCCAGTGACGCGCATGATTCCAAGGAATCGGGTGAAAACCTGGATGCCAACGAACACGAACACGAACACGCAGGCCACGCCGGCCATGCGGGCTCGGGAGAATGAACATGTTGGGTAAACTCTCAATTGAGTCGATCCCCCACGATCCGATCGTGCTGACCACCCTGGTCGGCGCGGTGCTGGGTGGCCTGGGCGTCATGGCCCTGATCACCAAGTTCAAGCTGTGGGGCTATCTGTGGAAGGAGTGGTTCACTTCGGTGGATCACAAGAAGATCGGCGTGATGTACCTCATCGTCGCCTTCGTCATGCTGCTGCGCGGTTTCTCCGACGCCATCATGATGCGTACCCAGCAGGCGCTCGCCGTCGGCGGGTCCGAGGGTTACCTGCCGCCGCACCACTACGACCAGATCTTCACCGCCCACGGCGTGATCATGATCTTCTTCGTGGCGATGCCGCTGATCACCGGCCTGATGAACCTGGCCGTGCCGCTGCAGATCGGTGCGCGCGACGTCGCGTTCCCGTTCGTCAACTCGCTCAGCTTCTGGCTGTTCGTGTCCGGCGCGGTGCTGATCATGCTGTCGCTGTGGATCGGTGAGTTCGCTGCCACCGGCTGGCTGGCGTTCCCGCCGTTGTCGGGCATCGAATACAGTCCAAGCGTAGGCATGGACTACTACATCTGGGGTCTACAGGTCGCAGGCCTGGGTACCACGCTGAGCGGTATCAACTTCTTCATCACCATCCTGAAGATGCGTACCCCCAGCATGAAGCTGATGCAGATGCCGGTGTTCACCTGGACCGCCCTGGTGACCAACGTGCTGATCGTCGCTGCCTTCCCGGTGCTGACCATCACCCTGGTGCTGCTGACCCTGGACCGTTACCTGGGTACGCACTTCTTCACCAATGACGGTGGCGGCAACGCCATGCTGTACATCAACCTGATCTGGATCTGGGGTCACCCGGAGGTGTACATCCTGGTCCTGCCGGCGTTCGGTGTGTTCTCCGAAGTCATCGCGACCTTCTCGCGCAAGGCGCTGTTCGGCTACAAGGGCATGGTCTACGCCACCGCCTGCATCGGCGTGCTGTCGTTCATCGTGTGGCTGCACCACTTCTTCACCATGGGCTCGGGTGCCAACGTCAATGCCTTCTTCGGCATCACGACGATGATCATCTCGATCCCGACCGGCGTGAAGATCTTCAACTGGCTGTTCACCATGTTCCGCGGTCGCGTGCAGTTCACCACGCCCGTGCTGTGGACCATCGGCTTCATGGTCACCTTCACCATCGGCGGCATGACCGGCGTGATGCTGGCGATCCCGGCCATCGACTTCGTGCTGCACAACAGCCTGTTCCTGATCGCCCACTTCCACAACGTCATCATCGGCGGCGTGGTGTTCGGCATGTTCGCCGGCATCACCTACTGGTGGCCGAAGATGTTCGGCTTCCGCCTGAACGAGTTCTGGGGCAAGTGCGCGTTCTGGTGCTGGTTCATCGGCTTCTACGTGACCTTCATGCCGATGTACGTGCTGGGCTTCATGGGCATGACCCGTCGTCTGCAGAGCACCGTCAACCCGGCCTACGAGCCGCTGCTGCTGGTCGCTGCCGCAGGTGCCTTCATCGTGGGTGCCGGCATCCTGTGCCAGATCATCCAGGTGGCCGTGTCGATCCGCGACCGCAAGAAGACCGCCGACCTGACCGGCGACCCGTGGGATGCCCGTACGCTGGAGTGGGAAACCTCTTCGCCGCCGGCCTTCTACAACTTCGGCAGCCTGCCGGAAGTCACCGAGCTGGACGATTTCTGGGAGCGCAAGCAGCGTGGTGAAGCCTGGCCGAAGCCGGCCAAGTACACCGACATCCACATGCCGCGCAACACCGGCACGGGCGTGGTCATCGGTGCCTTCAGCCTGGTGTTCGGCTTCGCGATGATCTGGCACATCTGGTGGCTGGCCATCGTCGGCTTCGTCGGCATGATCGCCACGTTCATCTACCGCACCTTCGACCAGGACGTGGACTACTGGGTCCCGGCCGCCGAGGTGGAACGCATCGAGAACGAACACCGCAAGCACCTGGAAAACCAGGGCCTGGTGAAGTCGGAGCTGAAGGCATGAGCACCAATACCTCGACCCTGAGCCACGGGCACGCCGCGCAAGCGGCGGCCCATGGCCATGACGACCACGAGCACCACGACACCGGCGGCAACACCGTCTTCGGTTTCTGGGTGTACCTGATGAGCGACTGCCTCATCTTCGCCTCGCTGTTCGCCACCTACGTGGTGCTGGCCGGCGGTACCGATGGTGGCCCGACCGCGAAGGACCTGTTCGAACTGCCGTTCGTGGCATGGGAAACCGCGCTGCTGCTGACCTCCTCGCTGACCTTCGGCCTGGGCATGATTGCCATGCACCGCAAGCAGATGGGCCAGATGTACCTGTGGCTGGGCATCACCTGGCTGCTGGGCTTCGGCTTCATGTGCATGGAAGTGTGGGAGTTCCAGCACCTGATCCATCAGGGCTACGGTCCGGACCGCAGTGCCTTCCTGTCGGCGTTCTTCGCCCTGGTCGGTACCCACGGCCTGCACGTCAGCGCCGGCCTGCTGTGGCTGCTGGTGATGTTCGTGCAGCTGAAGAAGTACGGCCTGACCCCGACCAACAAGACCCGCATGGCGTGCCTGAGCCTGTTCTGGCACTTCCTGGACCTGATCTGGATCGGCGTGTTCTCCGTCGTCTACCTCAATGGAGCCCTGTAATGGCACATGACAACCATGCACACGACCACGGCACCGGCGGCGAAAGCCATGGCACCGTGAAGTCGTACCTGATCGGCTTCGTGCTGGCGGTGGTGCTGACCGTCATCCCGTTCTGGATGGTGATGTCGGGCGACTTCTCGCGCACCGTCAACGGTGTGGTGATCGCGATCACCGCGGTGCTGCAGATGCTGGTCCACCTGGTGTTCTTCCTGCACCTGGACCGCTCTTCGGAAAGCCGCTGGAACGTCAACGCTGCGGCCTTCACCGTGGTGGTGATCGGCATCATCGTGGTCGGTACCCTGTGGGTCATGCACAACATGAACGTGCACATGATGCACTGACGTCCTCGCGACGTTGCCACGCAGAAAGGCCGCCCTCGGGCGGCCTTTTTGTTTGTCTGCGGATATGGGTAGTGCCGGCCGCTGGCCGGCAATCGCGGGAAGCCGGCCGGCTCTACCCCGCCACCCGGCGCAGGAACTCTTCGGCATCCATAGGCCGGCCCAGATGATAGCCCTGCAGCTGGTCGCAGCCCAGTTCGCTCAGGTATTCGCGCTGCGCCTGCGTCTCCACGCCTTCGGCCACCACCTGCAGCTGCAGGGTGCGGCCCAGCGCGATGATCGACGACACGATGGCGGCATCCTCGTCGTTGCGTTCCAGGTCATGCACGAACGCGCGGTCGATCTTCAGTTCGGTGGCCGGCATCCGCTTCAGGTACAGCAGGCTGGAGTAGCCGGTGCCGAAATCGTCGATGGCGATATGCACGCCCATCGCCGTCAGGTCGTTGAGGATCGCCAGGCTGGCGTCGACATCCTTCATCGCCGTGGTCTCGGTGATCTCCAGGGTCAGCCGTGCCGGCTCGATCCGGTGCCGCTGCAGCACCTCGCGCACGCTCTCCAGCAGGGCCGGCGAGGCGAACTGCAGCGGCGACAGGTTCACCGCCATCGACCATTCCGTATGCCCGGCCTCGTGCCATGCACGCAGCTGTGCACAGGCACGGTCCAGTACCCAGTCGCCGATCGGCAGGATCAGGCCACTGCGCTCGGCGATGGGAATGAACACATCCGGCGCCAGCAGGCCCAGTTCCGGGTGCTGCCAGCGCAGCAGCGCCTCGGCGCCAGTGGCCGGTGCGCCAGCGGCCGGGAACTTCGGCTGGTAGTGCAGCAGCAGCTCGTCACGCGCGATCGCCTTGCGCAGGTCCTGCAGCAGGCGCAGCTGGCGGTTGGCACTGAGCTGCATCGACGGGGTGAAGAAGGTATAGCCGTTCCGGCCGGTTTCCTTGGTGTGGTACATCGCCGCGTCGGCGTGCGCCATCAGTTCGCGCTCGTTGCTGGCGTCATCCGGGTACAGGGCGATGCCGAGACTGGCGCTGACCTGCAGTTCGGCGGCATCCAGGGTGAATGGTTCGCCGGCAGCGGCGATGATGCGTTCGGCCACCACCACCGCATCGTCCGGGGTGTCGATGGCCAGCACGATCACGAACTCGTCGCCGCCGAGGCGCGCGAACGTGTCCTGCGGCCGCAGCAGGCCGCCGATGCGCTGTGCCACCGCCACCAGCAGGCGGTCGCCCAATTGGTGGCCGTAGGCATCGTTGACCGCCTTGAAGCCGTCCAGGTCGCAGAACATCACCGCCACTGCGCGGCCGCGGCGGCGCGCCTTTTCGATGGCCTGCTCGATGCGGTCCTGCAGCAGCATGCGGTTGGGCAGCTGGGTCAGCGGGTCATGCAGGGCGGCCTGGATCAGCTTGTCGTTGGCGTGTGCCAGTGAATCGGCCAGCAGCCCGGTGCGCACGCGCATCTGCCGATCGAACAGCGAGGCGACCAGGGCGATACCCAGGGTGGCTACAGTGGTGACGATCACCAGCACTGCCAGCCAGCGCGTGTCGATGCCGCCGCTGCCGACCGCGCCGCAGATGCTGCCTTCGGGGAAGCGTGCGGCGGCCATGCCGGTGTAATGCATGCCGACGATGGCCAGGCCCATCACCAGCGAGGCCAGTGCGCGCAGGCGCGTGGTGTGGCGCTGCTCGGAACGCAGGCGGAAGGCGATCCACAGCGCCGCGCCGGCGGCACCGATGGCTACTGCAATGGAGGCGGCGAACCAGCCCGGGTGATAGTCGATACCTGGCTGCATGCGCATCGCGGCCATGCCGAGGTAGTGCATGGTGGCAATGCCCAGGCCCATCAGCACGGCGCCGGCCAGCAGTCGTCGCCAGGGCAGGCTGGGTCGTGACACCAGCCACAGCGCATAGGCCGAAGCGCCGATCGACACTGCAAGCGAATACAGGGTGATGCCGAGGTCGTAGCCGACCGGGATCGGCAGGTCGAAGGCCAGCATGCCGATGAAATGCATCGACCAGATACCCAGGCCCATCGCCGCCGCGCCGCCGGCCAGCCACCAGCGGGCCACGCGGCCCTCGGCCGTGGCCAGGCGGCCGGCCATGTCCAGCGCCGTGTACGAAGCAAGAATGGCCACCAGCAGGGAGATGGCGACCAGGCTCTGACTGTAACTGCCAGTCATGTTGAATCCAGAGGGGGAGGGAGGGGCGCCCGCAAGGCGCACGCCCGCGACAGCTATCGGCGCGGGTGGGCGGGACTTGAGCGGTCGCAGCACCTGCGACCCGGCTCGGCTATCCTGCCACGCCTGTTCCCGTTGCTGGAAATCATCCGATGGCAAAAGCCCGCACCGCCTACGTCTGCAGTGAATGCGGCGCCGAATTCAGCAAGTGGCAGGGCCAGTGCACCGAGTGCAACGCCTGGAACTCGCTGTCGGAAATCGTGCTGGAGAGCGCGGCGGCGGCCAAGGCGCCCGCGTCGCGCCGGGCCGGCTGGGCCGGCAAGATCGACCCGCCGAAGATCACCGCCCTGAAGGACGTGGAGCAGACCGAGCATCGCCGTGTCTCGACCGGCATCGGCGAGTTCGATCGCGTGCTGGGCGGTGGCCTGGTCGAGGGCGCGGTGGTACTGGTCGGTGGTGACCCGGGCATCGGCAAGTCGACCCTGCTGCTGCAGGCGGTGGCGAAGATGGCGGCCGAGCTGCCGGTGCTGTACGTCACCGGCGAGGAGTCGCTGGCCCAGGTGGCCGGCCGCGCACACCGGCTGGAATTGCCGCTGGATGGTGTCAACGCGCTGGCCGAGACCGGCGTCGAGTCGATCCTGCAGCATGCGTCCAAGGCCGGCCCACGGCTGATCGTGGCCGACTCCGTGCAGACCCTGTGGACCGAGAGCCTGACCGCCGCGCCCGGCTCGGTCAGCCAGGTGCGCGAGAGCGCGGCGCGGCTGGTGCGTTTCGCCAAGGAGACCGGCACCGCCGTGTTCCTGGTCGGCCACGTGACCAAGGAGGGCGGTATCGCCGGCCCGCGCGTGCTCGAACACATGGTCGATGCGGTGCTGTACTTCGAAGGCGAGAGTGGCAGCCGCTTCCGCCTGCTGCGCGCGTTCAAGAACCGCTTCGGTGCGGTCAACGAGCTGGGCGTGTTCGCGATGGGCGACAAGGGCCTGAAGGAAGTCTCCAATCCGTCGGCGATCTTCCTGTCCGGTGGCAGCACCCATCAGCCGGGCAGCTGCGTGATGGTCACCCGCGAGGGTACCCGGCCGCTGCTGGTGGAAGTGCAGGCACTGGTCGATGCGTCGCCGCTGTCGAACCCGCGTCGTGTCGCGGTCGGCCTGGAGCAGAACCGGCTGGCCATGCTGCTGGCGGTGCTGCATCGCCACGGCGGCGTGCTGGTCGGCGACCAGGACGTGTTCGTCAACGTGGTCGGTGGCATCCGCGTGCAGGAGACCGCTGCCGACCTGCCGGTGCTGCTGGCGGTGCTGTCCTCGCTGCAGGACCGGCCGCTGGCGGAAAAGACGATTGCGTTTGGCGAGGTTGGCCTGTCCGGCGAGATCCGACCGGTACCCAATGGCGAAGACCGCCTGCGCGAGGCCGCCACCCATGGTTTCAAGCGCGCCATCGTGCCCAAGGCCAATGCGCCCAAGGGCGGCTCGGTGAAGGGCATGGAAGTGATCGCGGTGGAGCGCCTGTCCGAGGCTATCGACGCGGCGTGATCGCGCCGGGCATGGCCCGGCGTCACCACCGCGCACGTGGAATACGGCGGCCGACACGGTAACGGTCAGCCTCCCTGTGCTAGTTTTTCCCGCTCGACGAAGACGCCCTCTGGCGTCTTTCCGTGCCCAGGAGTAAACGATTACATGCAGGACACCGCGCTCACCGCCCCCAACGCCGAAATCCGTCGCGCCGGGGTCGATCTCAATGGACTGATGACGGTGCTGGGCAAGCACCTGTATTCCACCCCGGTGGTGGCGCTGCGTGAGCTGGTGCAGAACGCGCACGACTCGATCATCCGCCGCCGCATCGAACAGCCCGGCATCGAAGTGCCATCGCGCATTTCGGTGCAGGTCGATGCCGCTGCCGGCGTGCTGCGCATCATCGATACCGGCGCCGGCCTGACCCGCCAGGAGATCCATGACTACCTGGCCACCGTCGGCGTCGGCTACACCCGCGGCCTGCGCCAGGGTGGCGAGGACGATGAGGGCCTGATCGGCATGTTCGGCCTCGGCTTCCTGTCGGCCTTCGTGCTGGCGCGCCGGGTCAGCGTGCGCACCACCTCGTACCAGACGCCGGAACTGGGCCATCTGTACGTGTCCAGCAACGCCGAGCAGTACACCGTCAGCGAAGTGCCGGCACGCGCGGTCGGCACCGAGGTGGAACTGGAGCTGCATCCGGACTTCCTGCCGCTGGCCAACGAGGCGCGCCTGCACGAAGTGCTGGGTCGCTACTGCGCGCTGCTGTCCGAGCCGATCTTCATCGGTGCTGCAGGCGAGGCGCTCAACCCCGAGCCGCCGCCGTGGCGCGGCCAGGGCGATGTGGCCCTGCATCCGGTGCAGGCGCGTCGCCAGGCGCTGCAGTTCGCGGCGCGTTTCGAACATGATTTCGAGCCGATCGTCACCGTGCCGTTGCGCGCTGATAGCAGCAGTGATGCCACCGGCCTGCTGTGGGTGCAGGACGGTGCTACCTACGGCACCAGCGATAACCGCAACCTGTCGGTGTTCGTGCGCGGCATGCTGCTGGACGACGACGCCCGCGACCTGCTGCCGCCGTGGGCGGGCTTCATCGGCGGGGTGATCGAATCCTCGCGGCTCACGCCCACCGCCAGCCGCGAAGACCTGCAGCGCGATGACCAGTACCGCGCCGTGCAGCATGCGTTGCTGGAGGCGCTGATCGACGGCCTGGCCGACGTCGCGCGGCAGCAGCCGGAAGCGTGGCGACGTGTATTGAGCCGCCACAACGAGGCGCTGCTGGGCGCGGCGCTGTGCGATGACCGCCTGTTCGACCTGTTGCTGGAGCACGTGCGCGTGCCGACCTCGCAGGGCGATCTGCCTGCCAGTGCGCTGCCCGCACGCGGTGCCGTGCATGTGATCCTCGACAACGGTGGCGGCTTCGAGGAAATGCTGTTCCGTGCGATGGGCGTGCCGGTCGCGCATGGCCATCGCTATGCGGTGGTGCCGTTCCTGCGGCGCTGGGCCCAGGCCAAGGGCCTGCGCCTGGTCGAGCTGGGGACCGAGCAGGGCAACCGCGCGCTGTTCCGCAGCGATGACAGCCTCGACGAGGCGCAGCTGGCGTGGCTGCGCGAGCAGCTGGGTGACGGCGAACAATTGCTGCCGGCACGCTTCAGCCCCGAGTCGCTGCCGGTGGTGGTGGTGCCCGATCGCGAAGCCGAACTGAAGCAGCGCCTGGAAGACGATGAGAACGACAAGCGCGTTTCAATGGCGGCGCTGCGGCTGGCGCGTCAGTTCACCGCGCGCATCGAATCGCGTGCGCCATCGCGGCTGTACCTCAACCTCGACAACCCCGCGGTGCAGGCGCTGCTGCGCGCCCAGCGCGAGGGCCACCCGCAGGCCGAAGCCGCAGCGCGCCTGCTGCGCTCACTGAAGATCATCGTCGCCGCGCAGGGCCGTCCCCTGGCCCGCGCGACCGCCACGCCCGGCCCGGATCTCAACGGCGCCTTCACCGATATCGCCGGTGCCCTGCAGCAGATGCTGCGCTGAGCACTGCATCCTCTCATCCAGCCTTCGCTAGACAGGAGTACTTACCCCATGGACATCTGGAACTGGGTCGAAAAACTGCAGGGTGACCTGCGCCAGGCCGGCCAGGCGCAGAATGCGCACCTGCTGAACCGCCTCGCCGACGAGGTGAGCGAACTGCGTGTCGACCGCGTTGACGCGCTGCTGCCCGAAGCGCGTGCGCTGGGCAAGGCGCTGGACAATCCGTGGGTCGACGTTTACGTCGGCCACTGGGCGCTGCGCAACCGCGTCGGCAATCGTGTCGAAGGCGAGAGCGCGCTGGGCGAAGCCGTGGCGCTGTTCGAGCGTGCGCATCGCGAGGACACCCTGGAGTGCCCGCAGTCGATCTGCGTGACCCAGGATCTTGCCGCCTGCTACGGCAACATCGATGGCCCCGGCTGGGTGCCCGAGCGTATCGAGGTGTGCGATGAAACACTGGGTCGCATCGACCCGAGCTGGGCCTGCTTCCAGTGCCTGAGCTGCGAGAAGGCCGATGCACTGCTTGATGATGGCCGTGGCCAGGATGCACTGGATTACCTGCAGGTGCAGTCCGACGCGATCGAGGCCTGCGGCAAGGAAGTGTTCGACAGCTTCCCGGAGATGCAGATCAAGATCCTGCTGGGCATGGGCCGCGCCGAAGAAGCGCTGCTGCTGATCGAGAAGCGCGAGGCCGAAGTGGCCGCGTCCGGCGAGTACGAGCCGGCCAACTGCACGGTGCCGCGCCGCCTGTCCAAGGCGTGGGCGCTGGCCCAGCTGGACCGCGACGAAGAGGCCCTGCAGCAGCTGGTGCCGTGGAGCGAGCTGACGCCTACCTACTGGCGGCTGTGGGCGAACACCGCCGCAGCGCTGTGCCGGCGTGATCCCGCACGCAATACCTGGGACCTGGGTACGCGCTTCAACACCATCATCGAACACTTTGCCGAGGTTGGCTCGCACCGCCTGCTGATCGAAGTCGCTGCGTTGAGCCTGGAGCTGGCCCTGCAGCGTGGCGCACGCTGGGTGGCGATGCGCCAGCTGGAACTGGCGCGTACCCATCTGGCACAGCTGCGCCAGGACCGTGGGGCGGCTGCGCTGGTGGCCGGCCTGGCGGCACGCATCGATGCATTGCCGGATGTGGCGCCGCTGCCGGTGCCAGCCGCTGAACTACTGGTTTGGCTGAACGAGCAGGGAGAGCAGAATCAGTCGCGCGATCCCGAACGTGAGGCGCAGTGGCTGCTGCAGGCACAGGCGCAGCTGCCAGATGACGAGGCGCTGGCCGAGATGGCTGCCTCCGCGCTGAGCGCCTGTGGGGCGCAGACGGAAGCGCGCGCATTGCTGTGGCGCTTCGTGCGCGCACATGCGCAGGATGATGGCCCGGCCGCCTACACGCTGATGCGCTGGCTGACCGAGCAGGGCGACGATGCCGGCCTGCGCCAGTTGGCTGATCTCTATCGTGGCAGCGTGCCGGTGTTCGCGCACTGGTGCGAGGTGCAGCGCGCCCGTCGCGTGTCCGACTGGCCGGCACTGGAGCAGGCCGCGCAGGCGCTGCTGGCGGCCTCGCCGGGCTCGCATGGCGCACGCGGTACGCTGGCGCGGATGTACATGGAAACCGGTCGCTTCAGCGAGGCGCAGGCCTGCTATGCGCAGCTGGTGGAGCTGCTGGAAGAACCCAACGCCGCACACTGGGACCACATGAGCGCGGCCAGCGCGGCACGCGACTGGGATGCGGTGCGCCGCTCGGCGGCGGCGATCGGCATGGAGCTGTCCAGCCAGGACGGCGTGGTCGAGGAGCCGTGGGGCTGGGTGATCATCCGCAGCGAAGAGAACGGCGAGCCGATGGAGTACTACGCGCGCCGCAGTGGCCCGGTCACCGCGCGTATCGTCGAGAACGCACCGGCCAACCGCGCCCAGCAGGTGGGCGACTGGGTGGTGTTCGATGCTGCGCTGGTGCACCCGGCGCCGGAGGAGGAAGAAGCGCGCGAGCACTTCATCCCGACCTATGCGCAGGTGCATGTGCTGGAGCGCGGCGGCTTCGCCCGCAGTTGGCTGATTGACGGCGCACACCCGGGCGAAGAGGCGTGGAATGCTTTCGTCGCAGCGGCCGAGGCGCAGGGCTGGCAGGTGTGGTCGCACAGCCGCCCGGATTACACCGTGACCGATCCGGGCGAGGAGGAGGGCACGCTGCCGGGCCTGCTGTTCACGGTCGCCCAGCCGCAGGACCATGCGCCGCTGGCGCTGCACCGCTTCCTGCAGCAGGAAACCGCGAAGTGGCCGCATCCGCATTGCTGGCTGCGCCTGGCCGAAGCCTGCGACCAGGATCGCCAGCCGCACCTGGACGTGATCGAGCGTTACGGCTTGTAAGCCGGGTATCGGGTAGTGGCGGGCGGGGGGGGGCCCCGCCCGGCGCTCCAGGGTTTGGGGCGCCCCGCCGGCCCCCCACCACACAGC
>NZ_JBDJKU010000047.1:0-37466 GCF_039673015.1 Stenotrophomonas sp. TWI1409 | reverse complement strand
CTCTGGTAGGTGCCAACCTTGGTTGGCAAGGAATCAACGGCGCCGACCAAGGTCGGCCTCTACCAACGGCGTCTGCCGGCCAGCGGCCGGCACTACCCCGGCTGTTCGGCCGCGTGCGAAGCTTCACCGATGCTGACCCTGCAACGCGGCAACCACCACGGACTGCTCATCGCCCCGCGCTGGCCCTCCACCCGCATCCAACTGGAAGAAGAGGTACTGCAACGCCTGCTCGACGCGCAGGCAATGCTGCCTGTGGGGCTGCGGCTACTGCTCACCCGTGGCTTCGAACCCAGCCACAGCCGTCTCGGTGGCTTCCGCCGCCTGGTGCGTCGGCTCGGCATCACCCTCTTCCGTGCCTGTTATCCGCAGCCCCGGGATGAAGTCGACGCCATCTTCGGCGCCAACGGCCACGACATCGATGGCCGTCATGTCGATGTCTCACTGGTACTGCACGGCGAGCGGCTGCGGCTGCTGCCCCTGGGCGTGTTCACCCCGCCGCGCTGGCAGCACCGCCGCGTCGCCCGGTATGCCGAGCCAGTCGCACGAGCGAAGCGCAGCCTGCAGCACTGCGGCTTCGAGCTGCATTGCAACCCCACCGAAGCGCTGCAGATCCACTGCGATTATCGTCCCCGCTGACGCCGCGGTGGCTCATGCGGACTGCGCTCGCACCAAAGATGCAAATGATTCTCTTTTGCTGTAAGGTGCAGCCGCTGCCCTTGCCGCCGCGGGCTGTTCCCTTTCCCAGTTGTCGCCCGCCCCGTGTCCACGCCTGTCGAACCGACGGATGTCGCGCAGCTGTGCGCGGCCCATTACCGGCCGCTGCACGCCCATGTCCGCCGCAAACTTCCGCAACGCAGCGACGCCGATGACGTCGTCCAGGAAACCTGGCTGCGTGTCCTCAAGGTCGCCGCCAGTGGCCTGCTGAGCAATGGCCGCGCGTACCTGTACCGTGTTGCCCACAACCTGATTGCCGACCATTACCGGCAACGCCAGCGCCGTCGCGAAGAAGCGCTGGATGACACGCAGTTGCATGCCATCGCCGATCCTGCGCCGCTGCCCGAGCAGCGACTGCTCGACGCCGAACAGCTGCGCCACCTCGACGCGATCATCGCCGCGCTGCCACCGCGCTCGCGCCAGGTGTTCCTGCTGGCGCGGGTTGAACAGTTGGCGCTGGCCGAGATCGGGCGCCAGCTCGGCATCAGCCGGCAGACCGCGCACGGCCATCTGCTGCGCGCACTGGTCGCCCTGCAGCAGGTGCCGGGCGCATGAGCCTGGACGCGATCGCGCGCGAAGCTGCACGCTGGTGGCTGGACGGGCACGACGGTGGCCGCGACGAGAACGCGTTCGAGCAGTGGTACCAGGCCGACCCTCGCCATGCTGCGCAGTACCAGCATCTGCAACACCTGTGGCAGGCCGGTGCGACGCTGCCCAGCCTGCAGCGGCAACAGCAGCGCAGGCAACGCCGTCGCCTGCGCGAAGCCGGCATTGCGGTTCTGTTGCTGTGCGCGCTGGGTCTCTACAGCCGCCATGTGTCGCCGCCTGTAGCGCAGGTCCTGCGAACGGCCGCTGGCGAGATCCGCGAGGAGACCCTTCGGGATGGCTCGCATGTCCTGCTGTCACCCGGCAGCGAAGTGAAGGTGCGCATCGATGGGCAGCGCCGCCAGCTCCAGCTGCAGCGCGGCCAGGCCTGGTTCCAGGTCGCCGCCGATGCCGACCGGCCCTTCCAGGTGCATACCCCACAGGGCACCGTCACTGCACTGGGGACCGCATTCGATCTTGCCGTGCAGGGCAACAGCAGCGTGGTCACCGTTACCGAGCATCGCGTGCGCGTGGACAGCGGCAACGTCAGCATGCTGGCTGACCACGGCGAACAGCTGCGCTTCGATGGGCAGGCAACAGCCCATGCAACAACGACCGCCCCCGGAGCATTGGCCTGGCGCGAGCGGCGCCTGCATTGGGTCTCGGCCCCACTGGCCGACGTCACGCAGGGCCTGGACCGCTGGCATGGCGGGCACACGTGGGTCGTCGGCGAGCAGCTGCGCCAGCAGCCGGTCACCCTGCTTGGCAGTGCCGACGGTGCGGCCGGCAACCGCGACCAGTTGGCCACTCAGTTGCAGGTGCGCGTGCTGCGCCTCGGCGCGGGCATACAGGTGTGGCTGCCGCCACGCAGGGAACAGCGTGATGGACCCTGACATCCGGCCTGCGGCTGCGTCTACCCAGGATGACGACGCTCTGCGTCAGCCCCTGGAGCCCCCGATGCTGTGCCCCCGCCCCCTTGTCCTCGCCCTGTCGCTGGCCTGTACCAGTGCCCTTCCGCTGCTGCCCGGCAGTGCCCACGCACAGACCGCCACCCGCACCTACAATTTGCCCGCACAACCGCTGGCGGCCGCGCTGGACGCCTACAGCCGGCTGACCGGCGTCGATCTGGTGATCGGCGCGGCGCTGCCCGCTGGCCATTCGGCGCCTGCGCTGCGCGGTGACTTCGACGATGCGCAGGCCCTGTCGCGCCTGTTGGCAGGCAGCGGCCTGCGCCCGCGCTTCGTCGATGCGCGTCGTGCCGCCCTGGAGCCGGCACCGGCTGAACGCGCCGATGGCAGCCGTCGCACTGGCCCGCTGCGGGTGCAGGGTACTACCGCACACGGTCAGGCACCGGGTGCCGGCGCCAGTCAATATGTACCGGCCACCCGCGATGGCTTTGCGCCCCCGGTCGGCAGCGAGCGCGTGGCGATGGCCGAACGCCAGGAAGGCAACAGCCTGCTGCGCTCGATGCCCGGCACCCACAGCTTCCATTCGCGCAGCCAGCCGGGCCTGCAGGTCAACATCCGCGGCATGACCGGTGCCGGCCGGGTCAACACCATGATCGACGGTGTCACCCAGACCTTCCGCAACAATGCCGGGCACGGCTCGGGCGGCCCGTTCGCCTATGTCGATCCCTTCCTGCTGGCCGGTGTGGACGTGCAGCGCGGTGCGGTCGCCGGTGGTGATGGCGCCGGCACGCTGGCCGGCAGTGCCAACTTCCGCACGCTGGACATCGACGATCTGCTCGGCGAGGGGCGCGACTGGGGCCTGCGTGCGGGCTACCGCCACGGCAACAACGGCTACGGCAGTGGCCGTACCTTCGCCGGTGCCTGGCGCCACAGCGAAGAGGGTGGCGACCGCCAGTTCGGCCTGCTGGCCGCCGCCAGCAGCAGCCGCAGCAGCGAATACGCGACCGCACGCGGGCAGAAGAACAACGCCGACCCGGGCAGCCAGCAGCCCAGCAGCTGGCTGTTGAAGGCGCGCCTGCAGCCCAGCGACCAGCATCGGCTGGACCTGAGCCACATGCGTTACGAAAACGACTTCTACCACAACTATCCGTGGCAGATTTCCGCGCGCAACCAGCGCGCCAGTTACCACTACACACCCTATTCGCCGTGGATCGACCTGCGTGCGACCTTCGCCAGCAACAAGACCCGGCTGTTCTACCCGCCGGTGGAGGACTCCAGCTACATCGGCCGCCGCACCCACAGCAGCCTTAGCAGCTGGACCGTGGACAACACCAGCCGCTTCGACATCGGTGCACTGCAGGCGCGCTGGAACACCGGCATCAAGCACCAATCGGACATCTATGTGGCCGATACGCCCATCCTGCGCGGTGCCAACCCGCAGGGTCGCAGCCAGCTGGACAGTGTGTTCAGCACGCTGGAGCTGCAGTACGACATCTATGCCCTGACCGCAGGACTGCGCCAGGACCGCTTCGGCATCCGTGGTCACATCCCGGTGTGCTCGGATGTGCCCGGCCAGTGCGCGGAGATCAATGGCGGCGACATCGACGTGCGTCGCACAGAGCGCGCACTCAGCCCGAGCCTGGCGGTTTCACTGCAGGCCACCGACTGGCTGCAGCTGTTCGCTGAGGTCTCGCGCACGTCGCGGCCGCCGCGCGTGCAGGAAATGTTCTTCGAGAAGATCCCGCTGGAGGACGCCAGCGTCGCCGACGGCATCGGCGCCAATCCGTTCCTGCGCCGCGAGCGCTCGCGCAACCTGCAGTTCGGCGCCAACCTCAGCACCGACTCGCTGCTGGTCGACGGTGACCTGGCACAACTGCGGGTCACCCGCTTCGACAACCGCATCCGCGACTACATCAAGCCGCAGTACCTGCTGATCGTGCATCCGCCGGAAGTGGAACCGTTCGTGGTGCCGATCGACAGCGATCCGCAGCTCAATGCCTGGACCGATGTGCTGGACGCCGACGACTTCAGCGCCACCACGCGCTGGATGAACCACCCCGGCGTGGTGCGCATGCGCGGCATCGAACTGGAAGCCCATTACGCCAGCGAGCACTACCACGCCACGCTGAGCTGGACCCGCTCGCGCACCAGCGCGCCGGCCATCGAGTTCGTCAACCTGGAAGACATCACCGCCCTGCCCGACCGCTACTGGACGCTGGACGTTGGCGGCCGCTGGTGGCAGCAGCGCGTGCAGGCCGGCCTGCGCGCCGAATACTCCGGGCCCACCGAAGAAGGCTACGACTTCTTCCAGACCCGCAAGACCGGCGGCACCGGCGTGCTGCTGGACTTCTACGCCAGCTTCAAGCCGCATGCCAACACCACGCTGTGGCTGAACATCGAAAACCTGCAGAACAAGGCCTATGACAACAATGCCTCGATCGACAGCATCTTCAGTCCGATTCTGGACCGCGGCAACGGCCGTGGCCGCACCGTCTCGATGGGCGTCAATGTGGCGTTCTAGCCGCCACTGGCTGCCGCTGTGCCTGCTCGCGCTCGCGTCGATGGCCAGCGCGCAGCCGATGCCCGGCAAGGTGCTGGACCTCGCCAGCGGCCAGACCCTGGACGAAGCTGCGTTCGTGAAGCGCGCAGCGAACGCTCCGCGACTGCTGCTGGGCGAACGCCACGACCTGGCCGGTGACCACGCTGCCCAGCGCTGGCTGCTGCACGCGCTGCAGCAGCAGCGTCCACAAGGCGCGCTGGTGCTGGAGATGATTGCCAGCGAACGCCAGCCGCGCCTGCAGCGGGTGCAGCGCTGGCTGGCCAAGGGCAACCATGCCGACGGTGCACGCCTGCAGGAGCTGCTGGGCTGGGATACACGATGGCCGTGGACCGCCTACGGCGGGCTGGTGCAGGACGCCACCGCTGCCGGCATCCCCTTGTTCGGCGGCAATCTCGCGCGCGTCGAGGTCAACGCCCACCTGGCGTCCGCTGATGCGGTGCGGTTCCCGCTGGCCGCCGCCCGCCAACGCCTGTCGGATGTGGTACTGGCCCAGCACGCAGACGCGGCACCGATGCTGGAAGGGATGCTGGCCGTGCAACAGGCCCGCGACACGCGCATGGCACAGGTGCTGACCGCAGCCCCCGCACCCGCGCTGCTGGTAGCCGGTCGCTGGCATGTGCTGCGCGGCACCGGGGTGCCGGGCTACCTGTCACCGGATACGCCTGCGCTGGTGATCGCATTGGCCTCGCCGGGTGAAACCGTCGGTGCTGCTGATGCCGATCTGCTGTGGGTGCTGGACGATGAGTGAGCGCGGCCAACACTGGCAGGCGATCGTGATCACCGTCGTCCTGCACCTGCTGCCCCTGCTGCTGTTGGTGCACTGGGTTGCAATGCCGCCGATGCTGCCACCGCCGGAGCAGGACGTGCGCATCAGCCTGCGCCTGCTGGCACCGGCCACGCCGCCACAGCCCGTAGAGGAGCGCCAGGCCGATACCCCCAGCCAGGCGCAGCAGGCGCGTGCATCGCAACCGACCAAGTCGCCGCCACCACCGAAGCCTACCGCCGCGCGCGAGGGCGAGTTGGCCGCCAGCGAAACGGGCGGGACGGGTCGAAAGCCGCTGCCGGTCGCCCCGCCTGCGGCCGCGACCGATGCAAGTCCCGCACCGGCATCGATCACGGCCGCGCCGCCCGCTCCAGACGCGCCACCGGCGGACTTCCAGGCCGGCGCCGCCAGCGACCAGTGGGAAGCCCGCCTGATGGCGCGGCTGGAGCGTTACCGCTATTACCCTGCCGCCGCGCGCTCGCGCCGGCAGCAGGGCACTGCCTGGGTCAGGGCCAGCATCGACCGCGAAGGTCGCCTGCTGGCGCTGCGGCTGGAGCAGTCCAGTGGCCAGCCGATGCTCGATGACGCTGCGCTGCAGACCTTCCGTCGCGCGCAGCCGCTGCCGCCCATTCCCGATGAACTGAAGGCACCGCAGGAACTGGTGGTGCCGGTGGAGTACTACCTGCGCTAGGCGGCGTAGGCCTCCGCCTCGATCTCGAACAGCATGCCGTTCAACGCCAGTCGCGGCACCGGGATCAGCGTGCAGGTGGGCGCCGCGCGGTTCGGCCAGCGCCGTCGCACCTGGTGGGCAATGATGCCCAGCCGGTCCTCATCGTGGTCGACCACCAGGATGCGCAGCCGCGCCACATCGGCCAGACTTGCCTGCGCCGATCGCAGCGCGGTCTGCAGGTTGTCCAGCGCCTGCCCGACCTGTTCTTCGAAGCTGGGCGAGAGGCGGCCTTGGGCATCTTCGCCGCCCTGCCCTGCGACATGGATCACCCGTGCCGGCAGGCGCACCACCGCCACGTGTGAGTAGCCGTTGGCCGAAGGATCGTAGAGGCCCGGTGGATTGAACAGTTCCAGCAGGCCATGGCTGAGGTCCGGTGTGGTCAGCAGGTTCATGCCGCGCGCCTCGTGGGGGATGCCGGCAGTCTGTGACCTCAACTCCGGTTGAGGTCAAATGGGTCCTGTGCAACAGAGTAGTCCGCCATGCGCAACGATCGCGCGTTCCCGTGGACTCGAGCCTGCTCGACTTCCACCGACCAGAAGCAGTCGAGCAAGCTCGACTCTACAGAAGCGTGGTCACGTCCACGCTGGGTCTGCGGTGAAATCAATGGTCAACCAGAACGTGCTGCCCCGCGCATCCAGCCGCACTGCAATCTCGTCACGCATCGCATCGACCTCGCCCACTGAACCCAGCGGCGTGGCCGGGTCGGCCAGCACGTGGATCTCGATGAAGCGCATCCGCCCCATCTTCGCCACATGGCTGGTGAAACCGGCATAGCCACGCTCGGCGACGAACGCCTGCATCACCCGCTGCACGCGCCGGTCCAGATCATCCGGTGCCACCTGCAGCACTTCGCGCATGGCCTTCCAGGCACCCCGCGCCGGCACCGGCAACACCGCCAGGCTGATCAACGCCAGCACGATCGAATCCAGGTACGGCACCCAGTGATGCCACTCACCACCGTGCAGGACCAGCGCCAACACAAAGGCCAGTACCACTGCCAAGCTCATCAACCCGCCCAGCAGCCAGCCGCGCACATCCAGCCACAACAGCGCGGAGCGCAGATGCCGCGCCCGCTGCGCGACGAACGCCGCCATCGCCAGGTTGCTGGCACTCAGCAATGCCGCCCACCACAGCGCGGGCCCGAACTTCACTTCGTGCCCGCCCGTGGTCAAACCGATCACGGCGTTGGCCAGCGCATACACGCAGGCCAGCGACAGGATCACACCGCCCAGCGCCTCGACCATCGGCTCCAGGTGCCAGTAGCCGTACTGGAAGCGCGGGCTCTGCTCCCGCGCCACCAGCCGCAGCACCGACAACGACACCAGGGTCAGGGCGACATCGACCAGGCTGTACACGCCGTCGAACAGGATGGCCTGCGATCCCACCAGCAGGCCACCGATGAAGCCGACCGCGCTCACCGCCAGGGTGACCCCGATCGAGAACTTCAGGATGCGTTGCTCGCGCGCGGTATCCATCGTTCGCCGAACGGCCGACCGTTGCCGGTCAGGCCTTCAGCACCTCCACCTTGTACGAAACCGCATCACCCTCCTGCTCGATGATGAGCCCGTGCACGTCCGACTCGAAGCCCGGGAAACGCGCATTCTGCTCGCGGGCGATGCGCAGCGACTGGATGATCGGCTCGTCGCTGTCACCGAAACGCTCACCCGGCATGATGGTCGGGATGCCCGGCGGGTACGGCACCAGCATGGTCGCCGCAATGCGGCCACTGATCTGCTCGATGTCGACCCGTTCGATCTCGCCCTTCACCAGGTGGTTGTAGGCATCGGCCGGGGTCATCACCGGCGTCGGCAGATCCACGTACATCTCGCGCATCACCTTGGCCACGGCGAATTCCTGGTTGAACGCATGCAGCGCGTCGCACAGGTCACGTAGGCCCCAGCCGGCGTACGCATTCGGATAGTCGGCGGCCAGCGTCGGCAGTGCCTGGCTCAGCGGCGCATTGCGATCGTAGAGCTCCTTGAACGCCATCAGCTCGGTGACCAGGGTGCTCCACTTGCCCTTGGTGATGCCCATCGAGAACAGGAACAGCACCGAGTACAGGTTGGTCTTCTCCACGGTGATGCCGCGGCCCCACAGGAACTTGCTCAGCACCGCCGCCGGGATGCCCAGCTTGCCCATGCTGCCGTCCATCGCCAGGCCCGGCGTCAGCAGGGTCACCTTGATCGGATCGATCAGCACATAGTCATCGACCAGGTTCTCGAAACCGTGCCAGTGCGCATCCGGCTGCAGGTACCACTCCTCGCGCTTGGCCACCAGCGGCGCCGGTGTATCGCCCTTGTCCAGGCTGCGCTCGACCTGGGTCGGCTGCCACACGCTGAACCACCAGTCGTCGCGACCGAGGTCGTCGCGCACGTGCAGCATCGCGCGGCGGAAGGCGATGGCCTCGTCGTGCATTTCCTGTACAAGCGAGCGGCCCGCGTCGCCTTCCATCATCTTCGAGGCCACGTCACAGGCCGCGATCACCCCGTAGTGCGGGCTGGTCGAGGTGTGCATCATGAACGACTCGTTGAAACGCTCGGCATCCAGGTTGCGCTGCGCCGAGTTGCGCACGTGGATCATCGACGCCTGCGAGAACGCGGCCAGCAGCTTGTGGGTGGAATGCGTGGTGAAGATGATCGCATCCTGCTCGCGCGGCTTGCCCTTGGCCATGCCGTAGTGGTTCTCGTAGAACGGATGGAACGCAGCATAGGCGTACCACGCTTCGTCGAAATGCAGGAAGTCGACCGCGCTGCCGATCTCGTCGGCGATCTTCTCGGCGTTGTAGCACAGGCCGTCGTAGGTCGAGTTGGTGACCACCGCGATGCGCGGCTTGGAGCCGGCCTTGTAGGCCTGGCTGGCCAGCGGGTTGGCAGCGATGCGCTGCTGCAGCGACTCCGGCGTGAACTGGTCCAGGCTGATCGGGCCGATGATGCCGTGCGCGTTGCGGCTGGGCGTGAAGTACACCGGCACCGCACCGGTCATGATCAGCGCGTGCAGCAGCGACTTGTGGCAGTTGCGGTCGACGAACACCACGTCGCCGCGGGCCACCGTACCGTGCCAGACGATCTTGTTGGCGGTGGAGGTACCGTTGGTGACGAAGAAGGTATGGTCGGCACCGAAATTGCGTGCGGCCTCGTTCTCGGCGTCCTTGATCGGGCCGGTGTGGTCGAGCAGCGAACCCAGTTCCGGCACCGAGATCGACAGATCGCTGCGCAGGGTGTTCTCGCCGTAGAACTGATGGAATGCACGACCGACCGGCGACTTGGTGAACGCCACGCCGCCGGCATGGCCTGGCGTGTGCCAGGAGTAGTTCGACTCGGCCGCATGGTGGATCAATGCCTTGAAGAACGGCGGCAGCAGGTTCTTCATGTAGTCTTCGGCCGCGCGCATCACCTGCCGCGAGATGAAGCTCTTGGTATCTTCGAACAGGAAGATGAAACCGTGGATGTACTTGAGCAGCTTGCTCGGCACCTTCTCGATGGTGCGGCGCTCGCCGTACAGGAACACCGGCAGATTGGCGCGGCGTGCGCTCTGCTCGCGCAGGAAGGCGGTCAGGCGCTGGAACTCGCCATCCACCTCTTCACTGCCATCGATCGAGATCAGCACCGCCGAGGCCGCCACGTAGGTGCGGGCACCGGCGCGGGCATCATCCAGGTTCAGGCCGCACAGCACGCGCTGGTCGTTGCTGCGCAGCTCCTCCACCAGGGCGCGGATCAGGATGCCACCGATGCGCGGCGACTCGTAGTCGTTGTCGATGACAATGACCGGGTAATCCAGGGACTTGAAATACACGTTGATTCTCCTTGTCTAACTCAGGAACGCTGGGCGCCGGCGCTGATGGCCGATGCCTCGCGGGCGCGCTGCCGCTGCTGGCGGCGCTCCTCGCTGAAGAAGGGATAGAACACGGTGATGAACAGCACGAACAGGAAGGCGTACTGCACGATGGTTCCCGACGAGCCGTAGATCGCCCACAGGCAGTACACGACGGTCAGGCTGGTCAGGGTCCAGAACGCACCGGTGTGGACCAGGGTGTGCGAACGCTCGACCACGAAGTAGCAGGCCACGCACGAGTAGATGTAGGGCAGCAGGGTCAGCACCACCGCCGCCGATGTGATCACGTCGAACTGGGCCGACGCGGTTTCCGAGGTGGATGTGACCAGCACCGCCAGGGTCATCAGCACCGCCACGATCAGCACGCCCTTGACCGGCACGTCGTCCTTGTTGGTCTTGCTGAAGATGCTCGGGAACAGGCCATCATCGGAGGCCGCCTTGGCACTCTGTGCGGTCAGCAGGATCCAGCCGCCCAGCGAACCGGCAGCGCCGATGAAGGCACACAGGCTCACCAGCGCGCCACCCCAGCCACCGACGGCCTTGGCGGCAGCCAGTGCAAACGGTGCATCAGAAGTCTGCAGCTCGCCATTGGGCACCATGCCCATGATCACCGACGAACTGGCGATGTAGGCGATGGCAGCCAGGAACACGCCCGCCAGGGTGGCGCGGGCCACGTTCTTTTCCGGATTCTCCACCACGCCGGCAGTCACCGAAGCGGATTCGACGCCGATGAAGGCCCACAGGGTCAGTGCCGCGGCACTGGAGATCGCGCCGAAGTTGGATTCACCGGACACGTTGTAGGCGCCCTTGAAGATGTCGGCATCGAAGAAGAACCAGCCGAAGATGGCGATGCCCAGGATCGGCACCAGCGCGAAGCTGGTGGTGACCGTCTGCACGCGACTGACGAAGGCCGGACCGATCATGTTGGCGAAGCTCAGCGCCCACACCAGCACAAGCACCGCGATGCAGCGCACCAGCGGCTCGGACAGGATCGGGAAGAAGTAACTGAAGTAGCCCACCGCCGCGATAGGGATGGCGACGTTGCCGATCCAGTTGGCGAACCAGTAGATGGTATTGGTCTGGAAGCCCATGTACGGCCCGAACCAGTCACGCGCATAGGCATAGGGGCCGCCCGCCTTGGGTGCCAGCTTGCCCAGCTTGGCGAACACGAAGGCCAGCAGCAGCGCACCGGCGGTGGTGATCAGCCAGCCCCAGATCGAGGCGGTGCCGATCTTGGCCAGACTGGACGGCAACAGGAACACGCCTGAGCCCATCATGTTGCCGGCGACGAGGAAGGTGGCTCCGACCACCCCGATTTTCTTTGCTTCTGCCATGACAATCTCCTGTACTGGCATGAGCCCGGTACAACCGGGCGTGGGGACGGTTACGCTGGCGTACGACCGCTGGCGCCTATTTGATGAAGTTGTATTGCAGACTGCCCTGCACCCGGACCGTGTCGCCGCGCGCGCCGCTCTGCTGTTCCAGGCGGCCGTACAGCAGCTCCATGCCCATCGTCCACGACGGTGCCGGGCTCCAGATCAGGTTGAACACGCCGTAGCGGCTCTGACGGAATGCGTCGGCTGCCAATGCAGCATTCCGCTCCAGGGTCAGCTGGCCGAAGATCAGGTTCGAACGCCACAGCTCGGACCAGTAGTGGGTGTAGCCAACGAACCCACCGTGCAGGTCCAGCGCATCAAGGCGGCCATCGGCACCGACCACCGCGTCCAGCCCGGAGCCGGTCAGGTCGGCGGTGTAACGGCTGAGGCCGCGCCCGCCGAGGGCACCGAACAGCAGCAGGTCGCGCTCGCCTACCGAGGCCGAACCGCTGAGTTGCAGGCCACCGGCCATACGCCGGTCGCGCTCGCCATCGCCGTCATAGGCCAGGCTGCGTGCCACCGCACCCAGCTGCAGGTGGCCCCAGTCGCGCTCCATGCGCGCGGTCACCGTCACGTCGGGCAGGCGGTTCACTGCCGCTCGCTCATCGCTGGCGCCGGCCAGTTCGGTCTTCGGATCTTCGGCGGCGACGGTCAGGGTGTTGCCCTTGCCCATCGCGAAACTGTGGTGGATGCCCGCCACCAACAGGTAGCCGGCACCACCGGGCCCTGCGAAGTCCAATGTGTCAGGCAGGCTGTCCGGATCCATGAAGCTGGAGTAGCCGTAACCGGCATAGGTATTGCCGAGCTGGCCATAGGCATGGCGCAGCCGGAATTCGTAGCCGTCACTACTGCCGAAGAAGTCGTTCTCCAGGTAGAAGCGCAGGTTGCCGTGCGTGGTCGGACGTCGCGCCTCGAAACTGAAGCGGGTCTGCTTGGCATGGATGTTGAAGTTCGAGACATCACGATGACTGCCACCGACCGGCATCGACGAGGGAATGAACTGATCCTCATCCCCCGCTGCACGCGAATCGGCGATGGCATCCAGCTTGGCGTAGCCGCCGATACGGATCACCGTGTCAGTACCCGGAATGGCGAAGAAGCCCTTCAGATCCGGATCGGTCGGGCCGGCCGCACTGTCCGGTCGCGACGCGGCGGTGGACGGATCGGCCACCGATTCGCGCTGCGGCAGCACCGGCTGTGCCACGCCCGGTACCTGGGTGGGGTGCAGCAGGTTGGCAGTGCTGGCAGGCGCGACCACGGCGGCGGGTGCCTGTGCTGTAGCAGGCGCAACGGTTGCGTCGCGCTGCTCAAGGCGGTCCAAACGCTGCTGCATGCCCTCCAGCGCCTGCCGCATGGCCGCAATCTCACGACGCAGCGCCTGCGCGTCCTCCTTGTCATCCACCTGTGCATACGCCGGCGTGATCGCCAGTGCTGTCACACAGGCCAGGCTCAGTACCGCCACGCGCATTGCATCCTCCCTGGACGACCCCTGTTCGCAGCACGCAGACAGGACGCACGCATGCGCCACTCCGGCCTCGTGCTGCCGTTGCTGGAAATGCGGATACTGCGTCGACGACACCGGCCAGCCTGCGCATGGCAGGCAACAGGACGATGACACTGTCCTGCCCGCACCGATGTCGACGCCATCAAGGCCGCGCTGCCAGAGAGGTGGCGACCGCAGCGGTCTGGGTAACAAGCACGGAGTGAGAGTGTCGTGAATGGCTGTGCCAGCCGACCCTGATCAGGGCGTGGCGAGCGCGGCATCCATCGCGCATTGACGCTGTATTCCATGCGTCACAGGCTAATCCGCCTGTCGTTTTTGGCCTTGATTGGAATCAAGGCGGGATGCTTGATGTCAGTCACGATTCAGACGTGACGATGAACCACTGTTGCGCGGGCCCGCAACCGCAATGCCCGCCATGGAATGCGACAGGCCCGCATGCTGCCATGCGGGCCTGCGCAATGTTTCATGGGGCTGGCGCCACTCAGCGCGGGCCAAGCACCGTCTGCAGATCGGCACCCTGCGGCAGACCCGCACGACGCTGCACCTGGCCCTGTGCGTCCTGGAACAGGATGCCCGGTGTGCCCTGGAAGCCCATCTCGATCATCAGCACCTGATTGGCGTCGAGCTTGCCAGCGATCTCGCGGCTGATGTTCGGCAGCGCCTTGATGCCACCGCGATCAAAATCGTGCTCGTTCTGCAGCAGCGCTGCGCTCGGGTCACGCGCGGCAAGGATCGCCGCGGCCTTGGCCGGGCTGTCCTCGCGGATCACGCCGACCATGATGTGACGCAGCTGCACCTTGCCGGCATCGACCCACGGCCGTGCCGCTTCCCAGAACTTGTGGCAGTACGGGCAGTTGGCATCGCTGAAGGTGTAGACCACGCGCGGCGCATCGGCCTTGCCATCACGCACCCAGGCGCTGGCTTCCAGCTTGGTCCACATCTTGGCCGACATCGGCGAAGCCACCAGCTTTTCAACGGCCTCAGCGGCTACATCGTTGCCCTCCGCATCGAACAGGCTGCCGACCAGTACGTGCTTGCCATCAGCGGTGACATAGGCCGCTGCCGGCTGCTGGCCGCCGACCACGCCGGCGAAGCCCCGCAGGCCACCAGGGGCATCGAATTCTGCGACGACCTCGAAACCATGCTTCTCGATGCCCTTCAGCACCGCAGGGCGATCGCCCTTGTTGGCCGTGGCTGTGGCGCTCGCTGCCGGTGCCGCGGCGGTCTTGCCCGGTGGCGTCTGTGCCTGGCTGCAGGCGGCCAATGCCAGCAGGACCGGCAGCAACAGCACCGCAGGGGCGGTGCGCAGGGAAGTCGACAACATGGGAACTCCGTAGTGAGATGCCCGCGCAGGCTACCGCAGCCGGCGCAGTTTGTGTTCAAGACCGGCTGCCGTCAGTTCGCCGAGGTGCAGTTCACGCAGGCGCCCTTCGGCATCGAAGAACAGGGTCGAGGGATAGGCCTGCACGCCCAGCACCGTGGATGCCGCAGCGTCATCATCGAGCAAAACGTTGTGCAGCAGCAGCCGTTCGCGCGCAACGAAACCCTGGACCTCCTCAAGGGTTTCACCCTGGTTGAGGAACACGAACTGCACGTCCGCATGCGCCTGCTGCGCCGCAGCCAGGACCGGCATCTCGCGCCGGCAGGGCCCGCACCAAGTCGCCCAGAGATTCAGCACAAGCGGTTTTCCCCGGAACTGCTGCAGATCCACCCTGCCCCCTTGCAGATCAGCAACCTGCAGTACCGGCAAGGGCATCTGCCGCTCCTGCCATGCGGACAGCAGCTGACTGCCGCCCGCCCATAGCAGCACACCCGCCAACGCCGCGCCCAGCACCGGGGCGCGCAACGCCCGCCATGGGCGCACCCGCCACAGCCCCCATGCCGACCCCGCAACCAGGACAACCACCAGGTGGTAGCCACCATCGGCAATCTGCAGAATGCTCCACGGCGCCTCGCGATACAGGGCGAAGTTCAAGGCCACGAAGCTGATGCGACCACACAGCAGGCCCACCAGCAGCATGTCCAGAACCATGCTGGGTGCAGAAGGCAGCGGCATGCCGTCCTTCCTGCGTGGCCACAGACGCGCCACGGCCATGGCAATCACTACGCACACGAGAATCAACACCACCGGCATCGGCACCGGCCCAACGCTCGACATCAGACCACCTGTTCAATCGTCCACTGACTGCATGGTCGAAGTGTCGCGCTCCGGTTGCAAGCGCGACGATGCCGCCGACATCAGGCCGCGCTGCGCCCCAGTTGCATCACCGACGGCGATTGCAGCCCGCGCAGGCTGCCTGCCACCGACGGCATCAAGGGCCGCTCGCGACGCTTGCTGCTGACGTGACGCCGATAGTTGGCCGGCGTCATGCCAACGATGCGCAGGAACAACCGGCGGAAAGCACTTTGATCAGCGTAGCCGACACCCCACGCCACCTCATCGATACCCGCCCCCTGCTGCAGCAGGGTCTGCGCCTTGGCGATGCGCAGCCGTTGGCAGTATTCGATCGGCCGCAGGCCGGTGGCCTTGAGAAACCGCCGCTGCAGTGTGCGCGGCTCCAGCCCGGAGACCTCGCAGATCGCGGCAAGGGTGGCGCCGCGTGCCGCCGTGGTGTGCAGCCAGCGCTGTGCCTTCAGCACATCACGATCGCCATGTGCGAAGTTGGCGCTGAAGCGCTCCAGGTCCTGCTGGATCGTGGCGGGCACGGTGATGCCCAGTTGCTGTGCGACCGCACTGGCCACGCCCTGCCCGTGCAGCCGGTACAACAGTCGCAGGCCAAGGAAGCGCCAGGCCTGGGCCCCGCCGACCGTCAGCAGGTCACCGTCATCCACCAGCGCCCGCTCGCTCGGCACCCAGCTCGCGGCCTGCGCCTGCAGGCCTGGATGGCGCCCGAGATCGGGGCCACTGACCGTACGCCCGGCCAGCAACCCGGCGCGTGCCAGCACGCTGACGCCATCACTGGCGGCGGCCAGCAGACTGCCGCCGTCATAGTGCGCACGCAGCCAGTCCAGCAGGACCTCGTCCGCGCGCAGGCACGCGCCGGCACTGATCTGGCCGGGAACCGCGATCACAGCCGGGATGGCCGCATCGAGCATTTCCGCACCCGCAATACGATGCACCCCGGTCTGGCTGGCCGGCACGATCCAGCGGGTGACCAGCACCCGCTTGAACGGCCGACGCTGCTGCTGGGCAAGGCGATTGGCAACGTGCGCCATTTCGGCCAGTACGGAGGCGGCAGACGGATCACCTCCCGGGTATTCAACCACCGCGATCTCGACGAATCCTTCGTTCCTGAATCCTTCCACAGACCACCTCCTCGGTTCGTTGCAGGCCATCGAACGGCCGGTTCAGGCGAAGGGTAGGAACTGGTCCATCGGCGGGGCTATGAAGAAAGTTGCAAAGTGCGCTGAATGCGCGCACCCGGGCCAAGCCTTGACTCTCGACCAGACTCCAGGCTTCACAATGGTCGGCAGCCCCTGCAGGAATCCGCCATGAACATTGGACAACTGGCCCGCCAGGCGGGCGTACCGATCGATACGGTGCGCTACTACGAACGACAGCAGCTGCTGCCGACTGCGGCCCGCTCGGCGGGTGGCTACCGCATCTTCGGCGAGCAGGACCTGCGCCGGCTGCGATTCATCCGCCGCGCCAAGGCGCTGGGCTTCAGCCTTGAAGAGATCGGCGAGTTGCTCGCATTGAGCGATCGCCACTCGCAGGACATGGGCAGCGTGCGCGACACCGCGCAGGCGCGCCTGCAGGACATCGCACAGCGGATGGCGGAGCTGCAACGCATGCACACTGCACTTTCGCTGCTGGTCGACGCCTGCCCAGGTCACGGCGCGCTGGACCAGTGCCCGATCCTGGCGGCACTGACCGACGACGCTGCACAGGCGAAAGGCGACTGACATCGGCTTCGCAACGCACGTGAAGAAAAGTGCAACAAATGCTTGCCAACCCCCTGGGGCAAGGCTATTATTTCGCTCCTCAGCGACGTGGGGCCATAGCTCAGCTGGGAGAGCGCCTGCATGGCATGCAGGAGGTCAGCGGTTCGATCCCGCTTGGCTCCACCAATCTTTCGGCATTAGGCCGTCGAAAGGTCGCTAAAGAACATTGATGAGAATTGCGTCCCCATCGTCTAGAGGCCTAGGACATCACCCTTTCACGGTGGCGACCGGGGTTCGAATCCCCGTGGGGACGCCACTCATCACGAACAACGAGGACCCGGCCGATAACCGGGTCTTTTTTGTTCACCGCCTACCGCCATTCAGGTTGTGGCGTTACGGTTCCCCTGCCCTCGTGGTCGCGGTTGAACCGGAACGAAAAAAGCTCAAAAAAAGCTTCCACAAACGTGAACACGCAGGTATGATAGGCGGCTCGGCAACACGGGGCCATAGCTCAGCTGGGAGAGCGCCTGCATGGCATGCAGGAGGTCAGCGGTTCGATCCCGCTTGGCTCCACCACTTTCGACATTAGGCCGTCGAAAGTTCTACAACTTGAAGTTTTTCGTGCGTCCCCATCGTCTAGAGGCCTAGGACATCACCCTTTCACGGTGGCGACCGGGGTTCGAATCCCCGTGGGGACGCCAATTCTTTAAAACCCCGGCTTCGGCCGGGGTTTTTCTTTGCCTGTGATTCCTGGGAAGGCCCTATCCACGCATGGCGCGGATCTACTGCAGGGCCGGGATGGATCCGGCGGCCGGTTGGCCCAGTAGATCCACGCCATGCGTGGATGGCTTCAACTCGGCCACACCTCAGAACCGGCGATACATCCCGATCGATGCAGGTGCGGTGGGTGCGAAACCAAACTGCGCGTACAACCGGTGCGCTTCACCATCTGCCAGAAGGCTGACGTATGCCGACGGCGGCAGGTTCGCCTGCATCCAGCCCTCCAGGCGACGCATCACTTCCTTGCCCAGGCCCTGCCCCTGCAGGCGCGGCAACACAGCGATATCGCAGACCTGCAGGTGGCAGCCCCCATCGCCGACGATGCGCCCCATCGCCACCAGCTCGTTACCCTGGTAGGCACACACGCCATACAGGGTATTGGGCAGCGCGCGTGCCGCCGCCTCCTGGCTCTTGGCACTGAGGCCCGCCAGCACACGCAGCTGGCAATAGTCTTCGACCGTGGGCACGGCGTCGCGGAACTGGCAGGCGACGGAATCATTCATGCGCTATCTCCCTGTAGGTCGGGCTATCCTGCCTCATCCATGTCGCAGCTGCTGCGACCCACGCCCGCAGAGTTCCCATGTGCTATTCCGCCCTGATCCGCGCCGACTACGCCAAGCTGGTGCGCGAGTTCGGCGCCATCCTGTCGCTGGAAGAATTCGCGGAGCTGTACGCGCACGATCCTGGGAAGAAGCGCCCCAGAACTCCCAAGGCGATGGATGACGGCTTCGCCGGCGCGCGCACCGAGCAGGGCCGCGACATCGTCGCGAAAATCCAGCAGTGGCATGCGCAGGAACGCCAGGATCTGGAAGCGGAGCTGGCCCGCCAGCGCGAGCGACGCGATATTGCCAATGCCACGCTGGCGACCCGCCCCACCCAGAAGGCACGCAACGACCTGCGCGTGGCCGGCAACCGCATCGATCGTGCGCAGGCTCGACTGGAAGATCTGCACCGGGTGCAGCTGGTGCCGCGCGACAACCGTATTTTCCCCGGTACCTACGCACCGGTGATGGTCAGCGAGGGCGGCAAACGCGTGATCAAGCCGATGCGCTACCAGTGCCGGCTGCCGGACAAGCCTGCGCGCAACGACGTGCTATATCCGGGCACCTACAACGCGCGGCGCGACAGCCTGGAAGGCTATTGGCGCGGTGCGTTCGGGCTGCGCCACGGCGTGGTGGTGGTGCAGGCGTTCTATGAGCACGTGCCACGCCATGCCATCGCCGGCCGTACGCTGGGCGCCGATGAGAAGGATCAGGACGTGGTGCTGGAGTTCCGGCCCGATCCCCCGCGCGACCTGCTGCTGGCCTGCCTGTGGGCGGAATGGGAAGGACCGGAAGGTCGCCTCCTGTCATTTGCCACGATCACCGACACGCCTCCGCACGACGTCGCCGCTGCGGGCCATGACCGCGGCGTCGTTCCCATCCGCAAGGAACACCTCGATGCCTGGCTCAATCCCGATCCGGATGACCTGGCGCGGCAGTACCGCATCCTCGACCACCGCGAGGAGATCCGCTACGTATACGAAGAAGCGGGCTGAACACCGCGCACAGATGAAAAACCCCGCCTGGGCGGGGTTCATGGATCAGGGATTGCCGCCGCACATCGCCTCTTCGCAGAAGGCCTGTTCCTGCAGGCATTGTTCGACCTCTCCACCCCGCGCGATGCAGCTCTTGTAGAGCTGGAAACAGGGCTGGCCACACCACGCGGCAGAGGCCGTACCACCGAAGACCGCCATCGAAAGGACACCCGCAGCAACCATGCGCTTGATCCACTTCTTCATGCCACTCTCCTTGTAGGCCTGAGCATTCAGGCCCGGGCAGGATACGCCCACCGCTTCAGCACGCGCCAATCAGGCGCTGGCGCTGGCGCGGCCCACTGCGCGTACCAGCGCTTGGCTCAGATCTGCCGAGAGATAGGGCTTGACCAGCAGCACGCCGGCCAGCATCGGCTCGGGCAGCTGCTCGGCCTGCATCCCGGTGGCCAGCACGAACGGCACTCCGCGCGCCGACAGTGCCGCAGCCACCGGCTCGCTGGTCTCATTGCGGGCCAGGCGGTAATCGAGCAGGGCCACGTCCGGGGTCGACGCCTGCAGCAGGCGCAGCGCTTCAGCCACGCTCGCGGCCAGCCCCACCACCGTCGCACCGGCATGCACCAGCTGCATCTGCAGCAGTGCGGCACTCATCTCGTCGTTCTCGACCACCAGCACCCTCAGGTCCTGCAACACTGTCATCGGCTACCGCTCCTGGAGGCATTCAAGCCGCCGCAGTATAGCCATGACAGGGCCGAAGCCGACAGGACGCGCCCCGATCGGCCTCCCCACTATGAAAGCCGTGCCGACCTCGGTTACACTCGCACGCTGCCTGCCGGTGTGGCGGAATGGTATACGCAGCTGACTCAAAATCAGCCGGGGGTGACCCCATGAAGGTTCGAGTCCTTTCACCGGCACCACTGCATCAAAGGCCAGGTCACCGACCTGGCCTTTTGCATTTTCAGGGCCCGGGCGCCGACACTGGCGACGATGCCAGCGCCCGCCCTGCCCACGCTCCCTGCCACCCTGCCCGCACGGCTGCGTCCACTGCACGTGGATGATGCTGCCGCCTGGGCCCGCTATCTCTCGCTGCCGGGCGTGACCGAGCACACCAGCTGGGGCGACGTTTCCGAAAGGGCACTGCGCTGCCAGATCGCCGGTTACCTGCCCACGGCAACGGACCAGCGCTGGGCGCTGGTGGGCGCCGACAGCCAGCTGATCGGCACCGTTGGCCTGAACGGAATCGACCTGTCGCATGGCCGCGGCGAACTTGCCTATGATCTCGATCCGCGCTGGCAGGGTCAGGGACTGGCCACGCAGGCAGCACGCGCGGTGCTCGAATGGGGCCATGCCGCACTCGCTCTGGTCCGAATCCAGGCGACTGTCCTGGACAGCAACGCCCGCTCGATCGCCGTGCTGGAACGCATCGGCATGCAGCGCGAAGGCCTGCTGCGCGCTTACCGGCGGGTTCGAGGACAGCCCCGTGACTTCTGGATGTACGCCCGCGTCGAAGGCTCCGCGTCACCATGCTGAAACACAACTGCGACTTCCGGCAAGCTTTGGAATAGACGCAGCGCACACTTTTCTTGCAAGCCACACGTGCTTCTGCCTATCGTGATCCCAGCCGGAGCTGGGGGCGGGGGAATGCATGACGTTGCGTGCGGCACTGTTTTTTCTGGTCACGCACGCGCTCGTCATTGCCTTTGTTGGCCCGCAGGACCCGGTCGGCTCCTACCTGATGCTGATCACTGCGCCGTTGCTGGCTGCACTGGCCTGCGTGCGGCGTGCGCGTGACAGCCGCCAGGGGGCCTGCAAATGGCGGACGCTGGGCGCTGCCGTGGGCCTGTTCTCGCTGGCCCTGCTCGCCCTGCTGTACCGCAATGTGGCCGGCCTCGATCCTGCGCAGATGACCGTGTCTTCGCTGATCCTGTACGTGTTCTACCGCATCCCCCTGACCTACGTGGCCGCCAGCCCGGGCGGCGGCAACCGCTGCATCCGCGCGGTGGACCTGCTGATCATCGCGCTGCTGTGGCTGCTGTACTTCGGGCACACGCGGGCGATGGCGCATTTCAACGCCGCATTGTGGACGCAGTGCCTGAACGCCATGAGCAACCTACAGAACAGCCTGGTGTTCTGCTTCGCGCTGATCCGCTTCCTCGCCGAGGACAATCCCGACCGCCGCGATTTCTTCCGGACACTTGCGATCTACGCGCTGGGCTATTTCCTGCTGGCGTTCTACATCAACACCTACCAGCCGCAGCTGCCTGACGGCAACTGGGGGGACCTGCTGATCAGCGGACTGTTCGTGGTGCTGGCCGTCATGGCCGCCAGCAAGCGCCGCTATCCGGCGGTGGAGGTATCGCGCAGCCTGCGCCGCATCGTCGACGCCGGCGTGCCGTTGATGCTGCCCTTGCTGCTGATGATGGTGGCGCTGCTGGTCGCGCGCCTGCAGCCCACCCTGGCCACGGTGGGCTTCATTGGTGCCATGCTCGGTTATGCCCTGCGCAGCGTGCTGAGCCAGGTGGAGATCCAGCGCCAGCGCGATGAGCTGGAAACGCTGGCGCGGCGCGATCCGCTGACTGGGCTGGGCAACCGCCGCAGCTTCGACGAATCTCTTGGCAATGCCCGTGGCCGCGCACGCCGCCAGGGACTCGGGCTGGCGGTACTGATGATCGACATCGACCACTTCAAACGGCTCAATGACACCTATGGCCATCCGGAGGGCGATCGTCGCCTGCAGTCGGTCGCCGCCATTCTTGATGGCTGCCTGCAACGGGGTGACGATCTGCTGGCGCGCTATGGCGGCGAAGAGTTCATCGCCGCCCTGCCCTCGCCCGATGCCGCCCACGCCCTGGGCCTGGGCGAACGGCTGCGCGCTTCGGTTGAAGCCGCAGCCCTGCCCGCCCCCGAGGCCACCGTAACCATCAGCATCGGCGTGGCCTGGCAGGCACCCGGCGAAGACCGCGATCCGCGCGACCTGGTCGAACGCGCCGACCAGGCCCTGTATCGCGCCAAACATGCCGGACGCAACTGCGTACGCGGCGACACCGATAGCAAGGAAGACCCGTCCGGTCGCCGCGCCTAGACCGCGTGCAGCCCCGCTGTTCCGTGCCGGGGCCCGGCCCCGCCCTGCACGCGGAAGCTGGCCACGGTCTGCAGCAGCTGCGCCGACTGCTCTTCCATGCTGCGCGCCGCCGCCGACGCCTCCTCGACCAGGGCCGCGTTCTGCTGGGTGCCCTGATCGATCAGGTCGACCGCATGATTCATCTGCTGGATATCGTCGCTCTGCTGCTGCGAGGCCGTGCTGATTTCAGTCATCAGGTCACTGACCCGGCGCACGTTGGTCACGATTTCATCCATGGTACGGCCCGCGCTCTCAACCTGCGCCGTGCCGGCGCCCACATTGGCAACCGACTCATCGATCAGGTGCTTGATCTCCTTGGCTGCGCTGGCCGAACGCTGCGACAGCTCGCGGATCTCAGTGGCAACCACGGCAAAGCCGCGGCCATGTTCACCGGCACGCGCAGCCTCCACCGCTGCGTTCAGCGCGAGAATGTTGGTCTGGAAGGCGATGCCGTCGATCACTCCGATGATGTCGACGATGCGCCGCGACGAGGCATTGATCACCGCCATCGTCTCGACCACTTCATGCACCACAGTGCCGCCTCGAGCGGCGACGTCGGCCGCTCCACCGGCCAGCTGGCTGGCCTGGCGCGCGTTGGTGGCCGTGCGCTGCACGGTCTCGGCCAGGCCCTTCATCGACACAGCGGTTTCCTCCAGCGAGGCCGCCTGCTGCTCGGTACGCTGCGAGAGGTCGCTGTTGCCCTGTGCGATTTCGGTCGCGCCGACTGCGATGGTGTCCGCGGCGAACTTGATCTGGCCGATGATCGCGGCCATCGCCTCGACCAGCGAATTCACGCCTTCGCACAGTTCGGCGATCGACCCGTTCTTGTCGGCGGTGGCCACGCGCTGGGTCAGATCGCCCTGCTTGGCGGCAGCCACCACCTCGCGGGTCTGCGCCACGGCGCGCTGCATGGCCTGGTTCTCGTGCACCTGCGCGGTGATGTCGGTGGCGTACTTGACGACTTTGAACGGCTTGCCATTGAGGTCCAGGATCGGGTTGTAGGATGCCTGGATCCAGACCTCGCGCCCGCCCTTGCCCAGGCGCCGATACTGGCCGGCGTCATATTGGCCGCGCCCGAGCTTCTCCCAGAACTGGCGATACTCGACGCTGCTGCGATGCTCAGGCTCGACAAACAACGAATGGTGCTGCCCGCGCACTTCGTCCAGGCTGTAGCCGGTAGCGGCCAGGAAATTGTCATTGGCCGACAGGATGCGGCCATCCATGCTGAACTCGATCACCGCCTGCGATTTGGCGATCGCGGCCAGTTGCCCCGCCGAGTCGGCCGCCTGCAGCTTCTGCGCGGTGATGTCGGTCGCGAACTTGACCACCTTGTACGGCCGCCCCTGGCGGTCCAGCACCGGGTTGTACGAGGCCTGGATCCAGATCTCGCGCAGACCTTTGCCGAAGCGGCGGTACTGTCCGGCGTCATATTCGCCACGCCCCAGGCGTACCCAGAAGTCGCGGTATTCCGCGCTGCGCGCCTGCTCGGGGTCGACGAACAGGGAGTGATGCTTGCCCTGGATCTCCTCCAGCCGGTAACCCATCGCCTGCAGGAAATTGTCATTGGCCCGCAGGATGGTGCCGTCGAGCGCGAACTCGATGACGGCCTGCACGCGATGCAGCGCGGCCACCTGCGCTTCCAGCTCGGTGCGGTCGGTCATCGCCGCCTCCGTGCTGGTGCGTTGCTGCGGCGCCAGCACGCCAAGCAGCGCACGCCACGGCGACCAACGGGTATGCAGCTCGGCCGGCGCCTGCGCGCCTGCCGTGAAGCCTGGAATGAGCATTGTCTGATCCTCGGTGTCCGGTAAGCGGTTGTGACCCGACGGGCGGGATGCCCGGCGGCAACATCAGTTGCCAGGGACTACAGGTGCCAACGGGCACCTCTCGAGCGACTGCCAAGAACGTCTGCTGCGGGTGCGATCGGCATCTGGAAGCGGCGGAACACACTGCGCGGACCGCCCGTCGGGGGCAGCCTGGGGTCCTGCGGCGGGTGACTGGAGCGGGATCCAGAGGGAGTATCGGCGACGCCGTCGGCCGCTTTAGCGGGATTCCGCGACGTCCGTCGCAACTCTGTGCATTGCAGCCGGAATGCGGTAGACGATTGCCGTGTACTTCACGCCCTGCTCACGTGCCACAGCCTGCCCACCAAGGGACTCAGCCAATGCACGGCTGGACCGGTTCCGTTCCGCCACCGGGTAGCGGAACGCAGCACAGCGCAGGCGCCCGGAGGCCGCCGACCACACCGCCGCCACTGCCTCGCGGCCATAGCCGTGCCCATGCATCACTTCTGCGATCCAGATGCCCAGTTCGGGTTCTGCTTCACGGGCTCGATGCAGGCCTGCCAGGCCAAGGAATACCCCATCCCCGCGCCTGCGGATCACCAACGTGATGTCGGTCCCGTCGGCGATGGTAAGCAGCCACGCCCGCCAGACGCCAGCAAACGCCTCCTTCGAGGGTGGCGGCTCGAACGCCATATAGCGGGTCAGCCCGGGTGTGATTGCCACAAATGCCTCGTCGGCATCACCGGGCGTGAAAGGCCGGAGGTGCAGCCGCGGACTGTCGATGGTCCAGTCGTCCAATGTCATCTTCTGCATCGCCTGGGCATTGCGTGCAGCATCGCTCAGCAGAAGGATGCAGCTCAAGGCAGAAAGGTTTACATGACCAATGCGGGATTCCCCAGCAGGAGAAAATGACCAGCATGAAGGTCCCGCAGGATGCTTATCGACATGGAGATCGCATGTTCCCTCGCTTTGCCAGCCTTCTCTTCCTGGCCCTGTGCAGCAGCAGCGCGCTGGCCAACGACGCCGCCTATCGACCCGCCTTCCACCCCGACCAGCTGAAGGGACCACCCGCAGGACGCCCGAACGAAGTGCTGGTGCTGGGCAGCCCGCACCTGTCCAGCCTGCCGGAGACCTTCACGCCGGCGATGCTGGAACCTCTGCTGCAGCGCCTGGAAGCCTGGCGGCCCACCGCGATCGCGGTGGAGAACCTGTCCGGCCTGCAGTGTGACTTCATGCGCCGCAATCCGGCCCGATACGCGGAGAGCGTAGCGGACTACTGCGTCGATCCGGCACCGGCGCAGGCCGCCACCGGCCTGGACGTGCCCAGCGCCAACGTGGAGATGGAACGCCTGCTTGCGGATTGGCCGAAGGCGCCAACCGCTGCCCAGCGGCGCCGATTGGCCGCCGTGTTCCTGGCCGCGGGCGAAAGCAGCTCGGCAGTCGTCCAATGGCTGCGGCTGCCCAGGGAAGAGCGACGTGCTTCGGACAGCCTGACACCGGAACTGGTGCAGTTCCTCGACACGCGCATGGCCCGCCGCAACGAGGCCGGACTGGTGGCCGGCGTACTTGCGGCACGCCTGGGGCTGGAGCGCCTGTGGTCGGTCGACGACCACACTGCAGATTCGCCAACACCGGAATCGCAGCAGAAGGCCTACGCTGCCGCCATACGCGGTGCCTGGCACAATTCCTTCGTCAAAGCGCGCAAGGCGGCCGATGAACGACTGAAGGCCAATCTTGCTCAACCGGATGGATTGCTCGCAATGTATCGCGCCTACAACGCCCCCGAGGCCGCGATGGTGGCCTTCAACAGCGATTTCGGCGCGACCCTCGTCGAGCCCTCGCCGGAAGGCTTCGGCCGCAACTACGTGGGCTACTGGGAAACCCGCAACCTGCGCATGGTCGCCAACATGCGCGACATCCTGGGCCAGCATCCAGGCACCCGCATGCTGACCATCGTCGGTGCCTCGCACAAGGGCTACTACGAGGCTTACCTCGATCTGATGCACGACGTGCAGCTGGTCAGTTCGGATGAAGTACTGCGCTGACGCAACATGACGTGGAGGATGCGGTGACCATCCACCGCATCACTCCACCGCGTTCCTGCCCGTCCGCCACAGCACGATGCTGGCGGCACCGATACAGGACAGCGTGAACACCAGCAGGGCGACCGCGCCGCCCTGCAGTACCGGCAGCAGGGCCTGCGCGTGAAGGTCGCCGCGCAGCTGTTCCGCACGCAGGCAGGCGGCCAGCGCGAGGCACCAGCCAACCATCGCCGGGGCGTAGGCCCGCATCGCAACCGGGTTCCAGACCTTCATGGGATCACCTGCATGAGTGGATGTGCGCGCAGTATTCGCGCACGCCCTCTCACAGGCTGAGATCAGCCCTCAGCGGCTTCGGAATCATCGCCGGGCAGCTCACTGGCCTCGCCCTGCACCTGTACGTTGTTGCGACCCATTGCCTTGGCCCGGTAGCACTGGGCATCAGCCGCCGCCACGGCCTGGTCCACGCTCATCCCACCCGCCAATGGCGCGATACCGATGCTGGCACCCACATGCAGGCGGTCCCGGTCCCACGGAATCGACAGCGATGCCAGGGTGTGCAGCAGTTCACCGCCGATGCGCGCGGCACGACGCGGCGTGCAGCCGGACAGGATCACTGCGAATTCGTCGCCGCCCAGACGCGCCACTACGTCCGAATCGCGCACACCGTGGCGCAGCACGCTGGCCACCGCCCACAGCACGGCATCGCCAGCCAGATGGCCCCAGGTGTCGTTGACCGGCTTGAAGCGGTCCAGGTCGATGTACATCAACGACGCGGCCTGGCCAGTTCGCTCGACGCGGGTGATCGCCTGCTGCAGATGCACCTCGAAACCGCGACGGTTGCTCAGCTCGGTCAGCGGATCGATCTCGGCCAGATGGCGCGCTTCGCGCTGGCGCGCGCGCTGCTGGGTGTCATCACGCAGTACCCACACTGCACCGCGTACATGACCTTCATCATCGCGCAGCCAGGCACGGGTCAGGTCGACCGGGATCGTGGCCGTGCCCAGGCGCAGCAGAAGATCGGCGTGCAGGTCCACCGCATTGCTTTCCGGGTCCAGCAGGACCGACACATCCAGTACCGAGCCGGGCGCATATTCGGTGGTCAGTGCCAGCACGTCCTGCACCTTGTGCCCGGCCAGCGACAGCGCGCCATCACCCGCCAGGGTGCGTACTGCGGCGGCATTGGCGTAGTCGATACGGCCATCCAGGCTGACACTGAGCACCAGGTCGGCAACCGCATCAAGCGTGATACGGCTGCGCTGCTCGCTCTCGAACAGGCGCTGCTCGCTGCTGCGCTGGGCGCTGATGTCCTGGATCTGCGACACGAAATGCAGCGGTTCACCGTGCTCGGTGCGCACCAGCGACACCGACAGCCGCGCCCAGATCACCTTGCCGTCGCGATCGAGATAGCGCTTTTCCAGGTGGTAGTGGCTGCGCCGCCCGGCCAGCAGATCCTGCACCAGGGCCAGGTCGGTCTGCAGGTCATCGGGGTGGGTCAGGCGCTGGAAATCAACCTGCAGCAGTTCTTCGCGGGGGTAGCCCAGGATCCGGCACAGTGCGTCATTGACGTCCAGCCAGCGTCCTTCCAGCGACACCAGCGCCATGCCCAGCGCCGCCGACGTGAACGCACCGGCGAATTTCTCTGCCGACAGGCGTGCTTCGGCGCGCGCCTGCAGGATCTCGGTGATGTCGATGGACATGCCGACATAGCCGATCCGCGCGCCGCCGGCACCATCCATGCGGCTGATCGACAAGCGCACCTGGCGTGGCTGGCCATCCTTGCGCCGCAGTGTCCACTGCCGTGAATAGGTCTGCTCATCGGCGCGGGCGCTGAGTGCTTCAAACGCGCCCGGCAGGCTTCCGTCCGCAGCCGCCAGCGGACGCAGCCAGGCCGCCAGCTCGTCCGGATCGTGGAAATCACCCAGTCGCCGCTGGCCGACCACTTCTTCCGCGCTGTAACCCAGCAGGCGTTCCGCGCCGGTATTGAACAGGGTGATGGTGCCTTCGGTATCGGTCGCGATCACCGCCACCTCATCGGACGCGTCGACCACGGCCTGCAATCGCTGCCGGCTCTCGGCCGCATCCTGCCGCGCCTGCTGCAGCTCGGTCACGTCGGCGTGCGCACCGGCCATCCACAGCGGTCGTCCCTGCCCGTCCCATTCGAACACGCGGCCACGGTCGTGGATCCACATCCACTGGCCGTTCTTGTGGCGCATGCGCAACAGGCAGACATAGTTGTCGCTGCGGCCTTCGAAATGGTCCTCGAGCGCCGCGTCGGACAGGGCGATATCGTCGGGATGGACCAGCGTCAGGAACGTCTTCTGGCACACCGGCTCCAGTTCTTCCAGCCGATAGCCGACAATCTCCGCCCAGCGCGCATTGACCCGCATTTCGCCGGTCTGCACGTTCCATTCCCAGGTACCGGCAGCGGTGCCGTCGATGATCATGGCCAGGCGCCGGCGCTCCTCTGCCAGTTCCTGCAGGCGCCGCTCGAGCAGCCCGTTGCCGTTGTTTCCCTGGCCCGCCATCAATCCGGTCCCCGGCCCGCACAGGCGGGCAGCAGCCGCAGCACAACGCTGCAGCCCTCAACGAAGACAACGGGTCCTGCTGGCGTCATGGCCCTCCCCAGCGACAGCGGGGAGGCCAAACGCCCCCCTCAGGCGCAAGTGTGCGCAATCACGGGGAAAATCGACAAGTCCCCCGCCACGAATCAAGCGTGACGGGGGACACGGTCCTCAACTGCGCTTGGCGCGGGCGAAGGCCTCCGCCAGGGCGTTGTTGGCCGGGGGCGCGGACTGAGCGGGACGGCCGCCATTGCCCTGGCCCCGGTTTGGCCCGCGGTTCTGGCCGCCTGCGTCGCGGCGCGGCCCCTGCCCCTGGCCGCGGTCATCGCGCTGGCCCGGGCGGCTGGTGGCCTGGCCCGGGGTATCGTCCAGGCGCCGGGTCAGGGCGATGCGCTTGCGCGCCACGTCCACCTCCAGCACCTTCACCTTGACGATATCGCCGGCCTTGACCACGTCGCGCGGGTCCTTCACGAACGTATCGGAGAGCGCCGAAATGTGGATCAGGCCGTCCTGGTGCACGCCGATATCGACAAAGGCGCCGAAGGCCGCGACGTTGCTGACCACGCCTTCCAGCACCATGCCCTCGCGCAGGTCCTTGATGTCCTCGACGCCCTCGGCGAAGCGCGCCGCCTTGAACTCCGGACGCGGGTCACGGCCCGGCTTTTCCAGTTCCTTCAGGATGTCGCGCACGGTCGGCACGCCGAAGGTGTCGTCGGTGAACTGTTCTGCCTTCAGGCCGCGCAGGAAGCTGCCATCACCGATCAGCGCCTTGATCGGGCGCGCGGTGCTGGCCACGATGCGCTCGACCACCGGGTAGGCTTCGGGGTGCACCGCCGAGGCGTCCAGCGGCTGGTCACCATCGGCGATACGCAGGAAGCCGGCGCACTGCTCGAAGGTCTTCTCGCCCAGGCGCGCGACCTTCAGCAGGTCCTTGCGACGCTTGAACGGGCCATTGTCGTCACGATGGCGCACGATGTTCTCGGCCACCGTGGACGACAGGCCGGACACGCGCGACAGCAGCGCGGCCGAAGCGGTGTTCACGTACACGCCCACGGCATTCACGCAGTCCTCGACCCGCGCATCCAGCGCCCGTGCCAGGCGGTACTGGTCCACGTCGTGCTGGTACTGGCCGACACCGATCGCCTTGGGTTCGATCTTGACCAGTTCGGCCAGCGGATCCTGCAGGCGGCGCGCGATGGACACCGCGCCACGCAGCGACACGTCCAGCCCCGGGAATTCCTTGGCCGCGAACTCGGACGCCGAGTACACCGACGCGCCCGCCTCGCTGACCACCACCTTCTGCAGCTTCGGGTTGGCGGCAGCCTTGATCGCTTCGCCGGCCAGCTTGTCGGTTTCGCGGCTGGCGGTGCCGTTGCCGATCGCGATCAGTTCCACGTTGTGCTTGGCGCACAGCTGCTTGATCGTCTGCAGCGACTGGTCCCACTGGCGGCGCGGCTCGTGCGGGTAGATGGTGTCGGTGGCGACCAGCTTGCCGGTGGCATCGACCACGGCAATCTTGCAGCCGGTGCGGATGCCCGGATCCAGCCCGAGTACGGTCTTCGGGCCCGCCGGCGCGGCCAGCAGCAGGTCCTTCAGGTTGTCGCCGAACACTGCGATGGCTTCGGCCTCGGCCTTTTCGCGTGCCTGGTTGAACAGGTCCAGCAGCAGATGGGTGTGCAGCTTGGCACGCCAGGTCAGGCGGCAGGCATCCAGCAGCCAGCGGTCGGCGGCGCGGCCCTGATCGGCGATGCCGGCCTTGCGCGCCACGCGTCCTTCGGCGTACTGGTGGCCGGCCTCGGCCTCGTTGCCCGGGTCCAGCTCCAGGAACAGGATCTCCTCGCGGCGCGCACGGAACAGCGCCAGCAAGCGGTGCGAGGGAATCTTCGCCAGTGCCTCGGCGTGTTCGAAATAGTCACGGTACTTGGCGCCTTCGGTTTCCTTGCCCTCGGCCACGCGGGCACGGATCACGCCGGTCTCGCCCAGCCAGGTGCGCAGCTCACCGACCAGCGCGGCATCTTCGCCCCAGCGCTCCATCAGGATCGCGCGTGCACCTTCCAGCGCAGCCTTGGTGTCGGCCACGCCCTTGTCGGTGTCGACGAAGGAAGCCGCGAAGACCTGAGGGTCCTGCGTCGGGTCGGCCAGCAGGCCATCAGCCAGCGGTTCCAGACCGGCCTCGCGGGCGATCTGGGCGCGGGTACGGCGCTTGGGCTTGTACGGCAGGTACAGGTCTTCCAGCCGGCTCTTGGTGTCGGCGGCCAGGATGTCGTTGCGCAGTTCGTCGCTGAGCTTGCCCTGCTCACCGATGCTGGCCAGCACCGCCGCGCGACGGTCTTCCAGTTCGCGCAGGTAGGTCAGGCGCACTTCCAGGTTGCGCAGCTGGGTGTCGTCCAGGCCCCCGGTCACTTCCTTGCGGTAGCGCGCGATGAACGGAACGCTGGCGCCCTCGTCGAGCAGGCCGACGGCGGCACGTACCTGGGCGGACTGGGCACCGATCTCGTCGGCGATGGTCTGGGCGATCTGCTGGGCGAGCGCGCTCTGGGCGTTCTTGGCGTCGTGCATTGCTTCAGGTCTGTGCCGCGTTACGGGAAGACCCCATTCTGGCAATCCACGACGGAGCCGGACAAGGCATTGACAGGGGGCGAGGTTCAGCGGTGAGGCCGGAGTGGACGCCGGCATCCTGGCGAAAAGAGGGCTCGGACTGGCCCTGGGCTGGGATGCCGGCGCGGGCGCGCGATGGTGGGCGCGCCCTGCCGCGTGTTGCGGAGGTCAGCGGTAGTGGCGGGCGGCGCGCTGCATGACGATCTCGTCACGCATGCCTTCCAGGGCCATCAGGCGGACCTTGCCGACACCCTGCAGTTCCATGAACCGCTCCGTGTAGAACTCCGGCCCCAGCGCGGTGTCGGCGCGGGATTTGCTGAAGCCGTAGGGCACCACGCCCTTCTCGCCATCCTTGCTACCACCGACATAAAGAACGATTGCCATGTGATGTATTCCTCCAAATTGCTACTGCGTACTGCACTCGATGAGCGATGCTGCGAGCTCATCGAGGGAGAGCTTACCGCGTCGAACCTGACTGGAACGTCACGAAGGCTAATGACGATCGGTTGCATGCAGATGACTGCGGGATCGCAGCAGAATGCTTACGGATCTTTAACTTCCGACTAACGAATCGGGGGTTTCCAGCCAACGGCGCAGCCCCTCGTGGCTTGGTCGCGAATTGCGCTTCATGTGATTGGGTCGGTCGGGGTGGGTCCGCGGGACACGCCGTAAACCCGTCCATGGGGGCTCGATGGCGCCTTGCTCGTGTGCGCTGTCCTGCGCGCACGGCAAGACCGGGGTTGGGCGTCCTGCCCAACCCGCCCGAGGCATGCCTCGGGCCCATGGCGCCAACGGTCCCGCGAACCCACCCCGACCGACCCCCGACAGTTTTCGGGCACGTCCAGCCACGGAAAAGAAAAAGAAGATCAAAAGCAAAAGCGGCCTGGCCGGCTGCTTTGTTGCTTCCTGTAGAGCCAAGCCATGCTCGGCTCACGAGCAAGCGCAGCGCGCGACCCGCTTTTGCTGTTCTTTATTCTCTTCCATGGCTTGGCGCGCACGGAAATTGTCAGCGGCCGGGTGGGTGGGGGTGGCGGGGTATCCGCGGCATGGATGCCGCGGCTAAGCCCCCAGGGACGGGTTTACGGCGTGTCCCGCGAACCCCCCCCGCCCGGCCCAATCACATGAAACATATTCCGCGACCAAGCCACGAGGGGCTGCGCCGTTGGCTGGAAACTACGGCCACCAGCCGTGCCCGAACCGGGCGAAATGATCGGCCGCGCGTTCGAACGGGTTGCGCGCACTCACCCCGCCACACAGCAGGTACACCGGCAGGTACAGCGGCCCCAGCACCAGGTACTGGTAGACGTGCGCGCGCTCGTGGTCGTCCAGCCGGATCAGCGGCTCCACGCCCCACCCGGCCTGATGCGCATAGGTGCGGCAGGAAATGCCCAGGTCATGCCCGGTGTGCAGGATCACATTGCCCAGGGTGATCGCCCCACCCGGCCCCCACGGCCAGCGATCGAACACCAACGCGCTGTCACGGCCGCTCCAGCGCAGCGTCGCCCCGCCAAGCATGCCGGCCAGTCCACCGATCAGGCCGAGCAGTGAATTGGGGGACGTCCACACCGCGCCCAGCACCTGCAGCGCGCGCAGCCAGACCGGCCGGGGCGTCACGGGAGTCTTCAATCGGCCTCGTTGGGAATCAGCAGCCACAGGATCAGGTAGACCAGGATGCCAGGGAAGGCCGCCGAACCGATCGAGACCAGCACGAACACGATCCGCACCAACGTGGGATTCCAGCCGAAGCGATGGGCGATGCCGCCCATCACGCCGGCGATCATGCGGTCGTTCAATGAACGCGACAGCGTGCGCGGCGTGGTGTTCATGGCGGTTCTCCTGGGCTACGGGAAAAAGCAGTCGAACATGGCTCGACTCTACACCGCCCCTATGTCTACGGCGTGCGGTGGCGCAGGGCCTGCAGGCGGGCGCCGAACCAGGCGGCTGCAGTCTGTTCAGGCTGCCCCGGGCACTGGATGCGATAGGGCTTGCCGCTCATGCTGCTCTGGCTGGCGGCGCGCTCGATGAACTGCTCGGCGCTGTCCACCATGTTCTTCTTCAGCAGGTAATCGTACTTGCGCTGCAGGTGCGACCGCGCATCGCTGCCGTCGTACCAGCTGCCATTGCGCTGGAACCGGCACTGGGAGCCGTCCAGGCTGGAGATCAGCTGGGCGATCTCCCGGCGTGCATCCGTACTGGGTGCGGCGTGGGCAACAGGTGCTGCCAGCAGCAGCGTGGCAAGCAGCAGCGTGAACCGTTGCGACATCATTATTCTCCAAGGCAGTCGAGCAAGCTCGACTCTACAAAAGCGAAGCAAGCCTTACACGTCGCGCGCCTTCAACCAGCCATCGATCGTGGCCGGCACTTCGCGCTGCGCGCGACCGGACACGTAGATGCCGATATGGCCGCCACGGAAACTGGACTCGGTGTAATCCTCGGTGCCCAGGCGTCCACGCATTGCGCGTGAGGCGTCCGGCGGCACCAGATGGTCCTGCTCGGCGTAGATGTTCAGTACCGGCAGGGTCACCTTCGACAGATCCACCGCCTCTTCGCCGATCCGCACCGTGCCGTTCATCAGCCCGTTGCCCTGGTAGAACTGCTTGATGAAGTCGCGGAACGCCTCGCCCGCCAGGTCCGGTGAATCGAAGATCCACTTCTCCATGCGCAGGAAATCCTCCAGCGCCGCCTTGTCATCGAGGATGTCTAGCAGGCCGACGTACTTCTGCACGTTCAGGCGGAACGGCTTGAGCATCAGGTAACTGGCATTCATCAGGTCGGCCGGGATGTTGCCCAGCGTGTCAACCAACAGGTCCACATCCACCTGCCGCGCCCAGTGCGAGAGCATGTTGTCGGCGGTGTGGAAATCGACCGGGGTGACCATGGTGATCAGCTTGCCCAGCTTCTGCCGGCGCAGCGCGGCGTAGCACAGCGCGAACACGCCGCCCTGGCAGATGCCGAGCAGGTCGACCGGTCCACCACTGCGCGCGCGCAGCGCATCGACCGCGCCATCGATGTAGCGCAGCAGATAGTCCTCCAGGGTCTGGAAGCGCTCCGAGCGATCCGGGTAACCCCAGTCCAGCACGTAGACGTCCTGCCCCAGCGCCAGCAGCTTCTGCACCAGTGAGCGATCGGCCTGCAGGTCGACCATGTACGGCCGGTTGACCAGCGCGTAGACGATCAGCAACGGCGTGCGCCGGGTCGGTGCCTGTTCGCCGACGAAGCGGTACAGCACCACCTTGCCGTCGCGCCAGACTTCCTCGCGGGCGGTGACGCCATAGTCCACGTCTTCCACCTGCGGCAGCAGCTTCAGCCCTTCCATCAGCTTGCGCTGCATGGCCAGGGTTTCCTGCATCAGGTCATCGGCGTTGAAGCCCAGCGGTCCTTTCATCGGTCACGCGTCCGCGTGGAAGTACGGGGCGCTGCCTTTGGTGCAGCCTTCTTCGCAGGCGCCTTTTTCGCAGCCGCCTTCTTTGCCGGCGCGGCCTTCTTCGCGGCCTTGCGCGCGACCGGCTTCACCTTCGCCGGCGCCGGCTGTGCCACCGGATCGACCTCGCCCGTACCGGCCATGGCCACCACCTGTGCCTGCAGGCGGCGCAGGCTGCGCTCCAGCTCAGCGATGCGGCGGTGCGCGGCGTCCATCTCACTGCGGGTCGGCAGGCCGATCCGTTCACTCATCTGTTCCACCTCGTGCTGCAGGCCGGCGCGCAGGCGCATCTGAGCGTTGCCCAGCGCGGCATACACCTGCTGGAACGGTTCGGACATGGCGACCTTGGCGTAGGCCTCCTCGGCCACTTCAATCCACAGGTCGAACATCGCGCGGGCGCTGGTCAACTGGCTGCCCGGCTGCTCGTGCTCGGCCAGGCGCTGCTCGAACAGCGCGAAGGCCTCGTCCAGCGCCTGCTTGATCTGATCGACATAGGCGCGCGAATGCTGCTGGTATTCCTCCTGCGCCCGCAGCAGCGCCTGCCAGCGCGCCTGGTGCTCGCGGCCGGGCCCGAACGCCGGGCTCTGCAGCCACGGACCGGCCTGCAGCTGGAACTGCTGCAGCCAGGCGGCAAACTCCGGTACAGCGGCGCCAGCGTGGGTGCTGCCACGGGCGCCCTGCAGCATCCACTGCAGCATGCCGTCGCCCTGCCCCTGCACCGCCTCGCGCCAGGCTTGTGCCACATCGGCACTGCTGGCGTCGCGGCCGGCGAAACGCGCGGCCACTTCCTGCATGGTGCCGTACCAGCTGCCCGCCTGTTCGCGGAAGCGGCGCACGGCATCTTCCGGCGCGCCCTGCCCCTGCTCGGGCAACAGCTGGCCCCACCAGTCGAACAACCGCTGCCAGCTGCCGGGATCGTCACCAGCCGGTGCGCCGGGCGTGCTCGCATGGCGCAGGGCATCGCCCCAGGCGCTGAAGTACTGCCGGGCCAGGGTTTCGAAATCACTGCTGCCGGCGTCGTGGGCCGAGCTGGTCATCGCAGGCCTCCGCAGGGCTGGCTCATGGCTTGGGGATACGCAGGGTCTTGCTGATCATCAGCGACCCGGACAGGGCGAACAACAGCACCATCGGGTGCAGCTGCCACGGGCCGATCTGCCACTGGCCGAACCAGATGTTCTGGCCGATGGCATCGGTACCGGCGGCGATCGCCAGCACGATCACCAGCACCAGGCTGGTCGGGATCGGGGTGCCCTCGAAATACGCGACCTTGCCCTCGTCGCCGGCCAGCGCCTCGGCGGTGACGTTGTAGCGCGCCAGGCGGCTGACGCCGCAGCAGACGAAATAGCTCAGCACCAGCCAGTCCCAGCCGCCCTGCATGCCGCAGGCGTAGGCCAGCGCCGCCGGGGCCACACCGAAGGAGATCACGTCGGACAGCGAGTCCAGCTCGCGGCCCAGGGTGGAGCTGGACTTGCGCCAGCGCGCGATGCGCCCGTCGAGGGCGTCGAAAATGAAAGCCAGCGGGATCAACGCCATGCCGAACAGCAGGTAGCCGCGCTCGCCGTCCTGCAGGAAGCGCATTGCGGCAAAGACCGCACCGGTGCCGCAGAAAGCATTGGCCAGGGTGAACCAGTCGGCCAGCTGGAATTCGCGCAGCATCGAGAAGTGACGTTTCATGGGGTCTCACGGAGCATCAAGGCCCACAGGTTACCGCGAGCGCCGCCACTGGCGACAGCGCTGGCAGGCCCCAGCCTTCACCGCTCCCTCACCTGTCCTCACCGGCGGTGAATTTTTCGCCACCCATCTTGACAGCCTAGGGGGGTGGCGCCTGTCGCGGCTTATCCACAAAGTTGCCCACGCGTAATCCACACCCCCTGTGGACAACCAGATCTCACCGACTGCGACGCTGGACATTTCCTCATCACCCCGAAGCGGGGTTTCCCTACTTCCCAAGCCACAAGGTCGGCGCTATGGTCACCGGCGGACCCGCCGCCGCCACGTCCGAAACTCTGCAACGGACGATGATGATGCTGGATGCTCCCACTCTGGCCGCACAGCTGCGGCAGCCCCATGGCGAGGCCGCGCTGGCGGTGGCCGACTCGATGAACCGCAGCAACGGCGCACTCAACCTGGCCGCGATCGGGCTGCTGGCCGTCGGCACTGGCGAACGGGTCCTGGAGATCGGCCCCGGCAATGCGGCCTTCGCGCCGCTGATGCTGCAGGCCACCGACAGCCACTATCTGGGTATTGAGCTGTCCACCGCCATGGTCGAGGCCGGCAACCAGCGCCTGGCCAGCGCCGGGTTGGCCGAGCGTGCCGCGATGCGACACGGCGACGCTCATGCGCTGCCGGTCGCCGATGCCGCGATGGATGCCGCGCTGGCGGTCAACACCCTGTACTTCTGGCCGAACCTGGCGCCGGTGCTGGACGAGCTGGCGCGGGTGCTGCGCCGGGGCGGCCGCCTGTGCCTGGCCTTTGGCGACGCCAGCTTCATGCGCAGCCTGCCATTTGCTGCCGACTTCCAACTGCATGAGCTGGACGCGGTGGAGCTGGCGCTGCGGGTATCGGGCTTCCGCGTCTCGGCCTGGCGCAGCCACCGGGAATCTGCAGCCGGCAATGACGGCCAGATCCGCGAAAAGCACTTCCATCTGCTGCTGGCACAGCGGCGCTGAAGTGGTAGAGCCGGCCGCTGGCCGGCTGCCGCGGCATTCCGGATTGCCTGCCAGCGGCCGGCACTACCCCGCCGGCACCCGCCGCCAGCGAGCAACACAGAACACC
>NZ_JBDJKU010000046.1:0-37622 GCF_039673015.1 Stenotrophomonas sp. TWI1409 | reverse complement strand
GGGGGGGGGGGGGGGGGGGGGGGGGGGGGTGTGCGGGTGTCTGTGTCCTCCCACGCGCGCTTGTGTGTCCCCTGCCCCCCCCCCCCCCCCCCCCCCCCCCCCCCCCGCCAACCCACGGAATGCCAGCTCTTGCTGTTGCAGTGGCAGTTGATCCCCAGCGGGTGCCGGGCCGCAGGCCCGGCCACCACCACCCTCAGTTACGCTGGAACAACGCCTGCACATCCCTGCGGAACGCCGCCTGGCTGTCCGCCCGGCTGTAGAACATGTGCCCGCCCGGATAGCTGCGCACCTGCACCCGGTCCGGATTGCTGCCCATCGCCGGCATCTGGTCCACCGTCAGGATCGACCCCATGAACGGGCACGACAGATCATTCCAGCCATGCACGATCAGCACCTGCAGATGCGGATCGATCGCCACCGCCTGCCGCAGCTGGGTCACCGCTCCCTGGCGCAGATCACCGTTGCGGTCCCACAACCGGTTCACCTCGTAGTTCAGCGCCTGGTAGCGGGAGTCCACCTTCCAGCCGACCACGCGCGTGACGAAGTCGACCATCGCCGTGGTGGTCGGCGCGATGATGCTGTCCAGCAGCGGATCGTTGGCGCGCTGTTCCGGATCATTCGGGAACGGATCGAACGCGGTCACGTTGGAGTCGTAGCGGCTGCCCAGCGTGCCCTTGTCGCGGAACACCTCACGCAGATAGGCCTGCGTCTCCAGTCGGCCACCGGCGCGGCGCACGAACTGCGGGTCCAGCCCGGTCAGCTCGGTCACCCGGCGCAGCATCGCCTCGGTCGCCTGCGGATCGCTGCGGCCCTTCATCAGCGCAGTGGCGTAGTCGCCCCGGGTGTATTCCACCACGTCGCGCATCGCCGCATCGGTCAGTTTGCCCTGGCGCTCCAGGTGCGCTGCAGCGATCGACGGCAGCGTCTGCATCCACGCCATCGGTGAGACATCGGCGTTGTCTTCCAGGGTCGGGCTCAGGTAGGGCGACACCAGCACCAGGCCGTTCATCGCCACGCCCAGGCGGGTCTGCAGGAAGTGGGTGATGCGCGGGCCGCGGTAGCCGCCGTAGCTCTCGCCGGTCAGGTACTTGCGTGCACCCATGCGCTGGTTGCGCAGCAGCCAGTCGTAGATCGAGCGCGACAGGTATTCGATGTCGGCGCTGGGGTTGTACAGCTGCTTCTTCGCCTCGTCATCGCCGATGCGTGCACGGCTGAAGCCAGTGCCGACCGGGTCGATGAACACCAGGTCGGTGAAGTCCAGCCAGGTGCCGGGGTTGTCGTGCAGGGTGGCCGGCGCCGATGCGCTGTCACCCTCCGAACCAAAGGTGACCACCTTGGGCCCGATCGCGCCCATGTTGAGATAGACCGACGATGCACCCGGGCCGCCGTTGAGCGCGAAGGTCACCGGCCGGTCCTTGCCCGGCATCGTATAGGCGGTGAACACCACATCGGCGATCACCTTGCCCTTGGCATCGCGCACCGGCAGGGTGCCGACGGTGGCGGTGTAGTCCAGGGTGCGGCCGGCCAGGCGCATGCTCTGGCGGGCCGACGCATCGGCGGGCAGCGCAGGCGCTTCGGTCTTGTCGTCTTTCGGGTCGGGCGTGGCCTCGGCGTCAGGCGCGGCCAGCACGCTGGCAGGGGCGATGAGCAGGCCGACGCAGAGCGCGGCAGTATGCAGCAGGGACTTCATGGCACCGGATTGGCAGCGGAAGGGGGTTCCGATGCTAGGCCGGTGGCGGGCAGGCCGTATGTGTCCAAAGGCATGGCCGCGCGTCGAGGCCGCCACTGGCCAGATTGGGTCAAGCGGGCAGGGGTGTGCGCACGTCGTCGTCAGCCAGCAGGCCGTATACCGCCGAATCGGACAGTTCGCCCTGGATGCGCCAGCGCTGCCGCAGCACGCCCTCCAGGTGGAAGCCCAGCCGTTCAAGCACGTGTGCCGAGGGCCGGTTGCGCGGGTCGACTTCGGCTTCCACGCGATGCAGGCGCAGAGTCTGGAACAGGTAGTCCAGCAGATGCTGCAGCGCTTCGTGCATGTAGCCCTGGCCTTGCCTGTCGGGGGCCAGAAGGTAGCCGATCTCGGCACGAGCGGCATCGCGATCCAGGGCGAACACCACGCAGATGCCCAGCAACGGGCCGTCCAGCGTTTCGCGCACGGCCAGCTTGAGCTGGGTGCCGGTGGCCTGGGCCGCCAGGTCATCGTCGATCTGCGCGCGCGCTTCGGCCGGTCGTGTCCACGCCGGGTGGTTCCAGAACCGCATCACGTCCGGATCGGACTGGATCGCGAACAGGGCGGCCGCATCGTCGCGGCGGATCGGGCTCAGGACCAGGCGCGCGCTGTGCAGCGGCAGGCCCGGGAACAGCAGCGAGTGGCTGGCCAATACGATGGTCCACACAGATGGACGCGCATTATGGCGCCGCCGGGTTTGCCGATGGGGGCGTAATGCCAAGGGCACATGAACCGGCATTACCGGGCGATGGGGCCAGAGCCGTTTCCCTGCAGGAAACGGATCCGGCCCCGCGTCGGGTCAGACTTCCAGCGAAGCCAGATCGCCCTTGCTCTCCAGCCAGCCCTTGCGGTCGGAGGCGCGCTTCTTGGCCAGCAGCATGTCCATCAGCGAACGGGTCTGCTCGCCGTCGTCCACGGTCAGCTGCACCAGGCGACGGGTGTCGGGGTGGATGGTGGATTCACGCAGCTGTGGCGGATTCATCTCGCCCAGGCCCTTGAAGCGGGTGACGTTGATCGCGCCCTTGATCTTCTCGCGTTCGATCTTGTCCAGCATCGAGCGCTTCTCTTCTTCGTCCAGGGCATAGAACACCTGCTTGCCCACATCGATGCGGAACAGCGGCGGCATCGCCACGAACACGTGGCCGGCATCGACCAGCGCCGGGAAGTGCTTGAGGAACAGCGCGGTGAGCAGGGTGGCAATGTGCAGGCCGTCCGAGTCCGCGTCGGCCAGGATGATGACCTTGCCGTAGCGCAGGCCAGCAATGTCGTCCTTGCCGGGGTCGCAGCCGATGGCCACGGCCAGGTTGTGCACTTCTTCCGACGCCAGCACGCTGTTGGAGGACACTTCCCAGGTGTTGAGGATCTTGCCGCGCAGCGGCAGGATCGCCTGGAAGTCCTTGTCACGCGCCTGCTTGGCGCTGCCGCCTGCCGAGTCACCCTCCACCAGGAACAGCTCGGTGCGCGACAGGTCCTGGCTGATGCAGTCGGCCAGCTTGCCGGGCAGGGCCGGGCCCTGGGTGACTTTCTTGCGGACGACCAGCTTTTCGGTCTTCAGGCGCGCGCTGGCGCGCTCGATGGCGATCTGCGCGATCTTCTCGCCCAGCTCCACGTTCTGGTTCAGCAGCAGGCTGAACGCATCGTGGGCGGCGCCTTCGATGAAGCCGGCGGCCTGGCGCGAGGACAGGCGTTCCTTGGTCTGGCCGCTGAACTGCGGGTCGGTCATCTTCAGCGACAGCACGAACGACACGCGGTCCCACACGTCTTCCGGGGCCAGCTTGACGCCACGCGGCAGCAGGTTGCGGAAGTCGCAGAACTCGCGCAGCGCCTCGGTCAGGCCTGTGCGCAGGCCGTTGACGTGGGTGCCGTGCTGGGCAGTGGGGATCAGGTTGACGTAGCTTTCCTGCACTAGCTCGCCTTCCGGCAGCCAGGCCACGGCCCAGTCCACGATCTCGGTGTCTTTCTTCAGGTTGCCGACGAACAGTTCGGCCGGCAGCATCTCGCGATCGCCCAGCTCCAGCTTCAGGTAATCGCGCAGGCCGTCTTCGTAGTACCAGGTGTCGACTTCACCGGTGGCCTCGTCGGTCAGCTTCACGGTCAGGCCGGGGCACAGCACGGCCTTGGCGCGCAACAGGTGCTTGAGCGCGCGCACCGCGAACTTGGGCGTGTCGAAATACTTCGGGTCCGGCCAGAAGCGCACGCGGGTGCCGGTGTTCTTCTTGCCGACGCTGCCGACCACTTCCAGCGGGGTGGCGCGGTCGCCGTTGCGGAAGGTGATGCGGTGTTCGGCGCCTTCGCGCTTGATGTGCACTTCCACCAGGGTCGACAGCGCATTGACCACGCTGACGCCGACGCCGTGCAGGCCGCCGGAGAAGGTGTAGTTGTTGTTGCTGAACTTGCCGCCGGCATGCAGGCGGGTGAGGATCAGCTCGACGCCCGGGATCTTCTCTTCCGGATGGATGTCCACCGGCATGCCGCGGCCGTCATCGCTGACCTCCACGCTGCCGTCCTTGTACAGGGTGATCTCGATCGAGCGGGCGTGGCCGGCAAGGGCCTCGTCCACCGAGTTGTCGATCACTTCCTGCGCCAGGTGGTTCGGGCGCGCGGTGTCGGTATACATGCCGGGACGGCGCTTGACCGGGTCAAGGCCGGACAGGACTTCAATATCGGCGGCGTTATAACGGGCGTTCATCTGTCTTCGAAAGCTTGGAGCGACGGGCAAGTGTGGGGTCTGGCACGGGATTTTGCACGCCTGCGGTTCAGTCTCGGCGACGCAGAGGGGGTAAAATGGCAGCTGCTGGAATCTGAACACCGGCGACCCCCGTTGGGTCGAAACATCCAAGCCATACCGCGAGGAGGACCTCATGAAGAAGTTGCTGACCATTGCGATCCTGGCCGCTGCCGCCGTTGCAGTGCCGCTGGTGGTGGCGCAGAACGCCGGCCAGCCGGCCCCGCAGCAGGGTGACCAGGCCGACAAGGCGCAGGCCGAGGCCGATGCCAAGGCCAAGCGTCGGGCCCAGGCCAATGCCGAAATGAAGGCGCAGGGCCAGCCGGCCCCGCAGCAGGAAGAGGAAGAGGAAGCGCGCAAGAAGCGCTGATCCCGCCCCATGCCAGGCGCCCTTGCGACAAGGGTTGCGCTCCGGAACGCCCCGCTTTGCGGGGCGTTTCTTTTTAGTGGCGTGCCATCTGCCTCTTGGGTTGGCGGCCATCAATCTGTAAACTATGGCTTTCCGGGAGTAAGTGCGTGTCCACCATTTGCGAATGGGCTGGAGCGGCCAAGCGTGGCTTCCAGCATGGCGGGTCGCAGGTGACGGTCGATTTGACCGGCACGGCCACCCCGACCTCGCACGGTGGTCCCCGTCCGGCGCCTGCCGCCGCACGGATCAGCACCTCCCTCGCTGTCCCAGCGAACCGGAAAACCCCCTCTGAGCACCATGCCCGCCCTCCGGGTGCGCGTGGTGCTGCCGTTTTCCATTTCCAGACAGGATGCTTGCAGCCATGACTCCCTTGATTTTCGTAACCGGCGGCGTGGTGTCCTCGCTCGGCAAAGGCATTGCCGCCGCGTCGCTGGCCGCCATTCTCGAAGCCCGTGGCCTGAAGGTCACGATGATGAAGCTCGACCCGTACATCAACGTCGACCCCGGCACCATGAGCCCGTTCCAGCACGGTGAGGTCTACGTCACCGACGACGGCGCCGAGACCGACCTCGACCTGGGCCACTACGAGCGCTTCGTGCGCACCCGCCTGAGCCGCAAGAACTCGGTCACCACCGGTCGTATCTACGAGAACGTGATCCGCAAGGAACGCCGCGGCGACTACCTGGGTGCGACCGTGCAGGTCATTCCGCACATCACCGACGAGATCCGCCGCTGCATCGACGAAGCCACCGAAGGCTACGACGTGGCGCTGGTGGAGATCGGCGGTACTGTCGGCGACATCGAGTCGCTGCCGTTCCTGGAGGCGATCCGCCAGGTGCGCACCGAGCGTGGCCCGGAGAAGGCACTGTTCATGCACCTCACCCTGGTGCCGTACATCGGCGCCGCCGGTGAGCTGAAGACCAAGCCGACCCAGCACTCGGTGAAGGAACTGCGCTCGATCGGCATCCAGCCGGACGTGCTGCTGTGCCGTTCGGAACAGGCCGTGCCGGATTCGGAGCGCCGCAAGATCGCCCAGTTCACCAACGTTTCCGAGCGCGCGGTGATCAGCGTGCCGGACGTGGACGTCCTGTACCGCATTCCGTCAGGCCTGCATGCGCAGGGCCTGGACGAGATCGTCGTCAACCAGCTGAAGCTGGCCGACAAGGTCGGTCCGGTCGATCTGTCGATGTGGGAAGACGCGGTCGATGCGACCCTGCATCCGCTGGACGAAGTGACCATCGCCGTGGTCGGCAAGTACGTCGATCACCAGGATGCCTACAAGTCGGTCGGCGAAGCGCTCAAGCACGGCGGCCTGCGCCAGCGCACCAAGGTCAACCTGAAGTGGCTGGAAGCACAGGACCTGGAAGGCACCGACATGGCCGCACTGGCCGATGTCGACGGCATCCTGGTGCCGGGCGGCTTCGGTGACCGTGGTTTCGAAGGCAAGGTGCTGACCTCGAAGTTCGCCCGCGAGCAGCACGTGCCGTACTTCGGCATCTGCTACGGCATGCAGGCGGCCGTCGTCGATTACGCCCGCAACGTGGTCGGCCTGGAAGGTGCCAACAGCACCGAGAACGACCGCCAGTCGCCGAACCCGGTGATCGGCCTGATCACCGAATGGCGTACGGCAACCGGCGACGTCGAAAAGCGTGATGACAAGAGCGACCTCGGTGGCACCATGCGCCTGGGCCTGCAGGAACAGCGCCTGAAGCCGGGCACGCTGGCCCGTGAGCTGTACGGCAAGGACGTGGTTGCCGAGCGCCACCGCCACCGCTACGAGTTCAACAACCGCTACCGCACCCAGCTGGAGGATGCGGGCCTGGTGATCGCCGGCAAGTCGATGGACGACACCCTGGTGGAAGTGGTGGAGCTGCCGCGCGATGCGCACCCGTGGTTCCTGGCCTGCCAGGCGCACCCGGAATTCCTGTCCACGCCGCGTGACGGCCACCCGCTGTTCATCGGTTTCATCCGTGCCGCACGCGAGCGCAAGGCCGGCGGCAAGCTGCTGCAGGAAGCCCGCGCCTGACTTGTGATGGGGGCCGCCGGCCCCCATCTTGCACGCTTCAACCCCCAGCGCACCGGCCCGGCCGGTGCCGCGGACAACAAGGAAACGCCATGAAACTGTGTGGATTCGAGGTCGGGCTGGACCAGCCCCTGTTCCTGATCGCCGGCCCCTGCGTGATCGAGTCGATGCAGCTGCAGCTCGATACCGCCGGCAAGTTGAAGGAAGTCACCGACAAGCTCGGCGTCAACTTCATCTTCAAGTCCAGCTTCGACAAGGCCAACCGCACTTCGGGCACCGCATTCCGCGGCCCGGGCATGGAAGAGGGCCTGAAGGTCCTGGCCGAGGTCAAGAAGCAGATCGGCGTGCCGGTGCTGACCGACGTCCACGAATACACCCCGATGGACGAAGTGGCCTCGGTGGTGGACGTGCTGCAGACCCCGGCGTTCCTGGTCCGCCAGACCGACTTCATCCGCAAGGTGTGCTCGGCCGGCAAGCCGGTCAACATCAAGAAGGGCCAGTTCCTGGCGCCGTGGGACATGAAGCCGGTCGTGGAAAAGGCCAAGGCCACCGGCAACGAGCAGATCATGGTCTGCGAGCGCGGTGCCAGCTTCGGCTACAACAACCTGGTCAGCGACATGCGTTCGCTGGCGGTGATGCGCGATACCGGTTGCCCGGTGGTGTTTGACGCCACCCATTCGGTGCAGCTGCCGGGTGGGCAGGGCACCAGTTCCGGTGGCCAGCGTGAGCACGTGCCGGTGCTGGCCCGTGCCGCCGTGGCGGTGGGCATCTCCGGCCTGTTCGCCGAGACCCATCCGGACCCGTCCAAGGCGCTGTCCGATGGCCCCAATGCATGGCCGCTGGACCAGATGGAAGCGCTGCTCGAGACCCTGATGGAACTCGATGCGGTGACCAAGAAGCACGGCTTTTCGCGCTTCGCGTGAGTCGTGACCCGTGGCTGGCGCTGGAAACCCAGCGTCACCGCCGGCACTGGAAACAGTGGCCCTGGGGCGTGATCGCACTGGGTCTGGCCGTGCTGTTCACCGTGGGCATGTTCGGGCTGGTACTGATCGGCGCTGCGTCGGTGCGGCCCCCCGGTGATGGCAGCAGTGCGCTCGATCTGCGGGCGTACTTCATTGCGCTGCTGGTGGCGGAGCTGCTCGGTGCGGTGGGATGCGTCGCTGCCGCTGTGCTGGCCTGGCGGCTGAATCGCGGCAAGGTCACGGCTGGCCTGGCGATCATCCTGCTCTCGCTGTGGCTGGGCGCCCTGTTCTACGGATTGCTCTGATGAATACGACCACATCGGCGCGTGGCTGGCCCTGGGGCCTGATCGCCCTGGGGCTGTCCGTGTTGACCTGGATCGCCCTGGTGGTGGGCGTGCTGGCCTTCACGTCCGGTTTCCGGCCGCCGGGGGATGGAAACAACGGCGTGCAGGCCACGCAGTGGTGGCTGCTGGGCGCGCTGGTCACGATGGTGCTGTCCTTCCTGGGCAGTCCGGTGGCGATGGTGCTGGCCTGGCGACGGCGGCGTGGCCCCATCCTGGCAGCGATTGCCGGTGCATTGCTGGTGATGCTGGTGTCGATGATCCTGATCGTGATCGGGTCCAGTTGGGGCTGAAGCCGCCCACGCCATTTGGCAAGTGGCGGGCAGCCGGGGATAATCACGCGGCATTCGTTTTGTCGCCCCCTCTCCATACAGGTAACCGGCCCGACCATGAGTACGATCCGCAGCATCCACGCCCGTGAAATCCTCGACAGCCGTGGCAACCCCACGCTGGAAGCCGAAGTCATCCTGGAGGACGGTTCGTTCGGTCGTGCCGCGGTTCCCTCCGGCGCCTCGACCGGCACCAAGGAAGCGGTCGAGCTGCGTGATGGCGACAAGACCCGTTACCTGGGCAAGGGTGTGCGCAAGGCTGTCGACAATGTCAACACCACCATCGCCAATGCGCTGAAGGGCTTCGAAGCCACCGACCAGGCCGGCCTCGACCGTCGCCTGATCGACCTCGACGGCACCGAGAACAAAGGCCGCCTCGGCGCCAACGCGCTGCTGGGTGTTTCGATGGCCGCCGCGCACGCCGCCGCTGCATCGAACAAGCAGGCGCTGTGGCAGTACCTTGCCGCCAAGACCGGCGTGACCCCGTCGCTGCCGGTGCCGATGATGAACATCATCAACGGCGGCGCGCACGCCGACAACAACGTCGACTTCCAGGAGTTCATGGTGCTGCCGGTCGGCTTCACCTCGTTCTCCGAAGCGCTGCGCGCGGGCACCGAAATCTTCCATTCGCTGAAGTCGGTGCTGAAGGGCCACGGCCTGAGCACGGCGGTCGGCGACGAAGGCGGCTTCGCACCGGACTTCCGCAGCAACGTCGAAGCACTCGACACCATCCTCGAAGCGATCGGCAAGGCTGGCTACACCGCCGGTGAAGACGTGCTGCTGGGCCTGGACGTCGCCTCCAGCGAATTCTTCGAAAACGGCAAGTACAACCTGGTCGGCGAGAACAAGCGCCTGACCTCCGAGCAGTTCGTCGACTTCCTCGCCGACTGGGCCGCGCAGTACCCGATCATCACGATTGAAGATGGCCTGGCCGAGAACGACTGGGCCGGCTGGAAGCTGCTGACCGACCGCATCGGCAAGAAGGTGCAGCTGGTTGGCGACGACCTGTTCGTGACCAACCCGAAGATCTTCCAGGAAGGCATCGACTCGGGCACCGCCAACGCGATCCTGATCAAGGTCAACCAGATCGGCACGCTCAGCGAAACCCTGGAAGCGATCGCGATGGCCGACCGCGCCGGCTATGCCGCCGTCGTCTCGCACCGTTCGGGCGAAACGGAAGACACCACCATTGCCGATATCTCGGTGGCCACCACCGCCACCCAGATCAAGACCGGCTCGCTGTGCCGCAGCGATCGCGTGGCCAAGTACAACCAGCTGCTGCGCATCGAGGAAGCCCTCGGCGCCGGCGCGCGTTACGCCGGTCGTGACGCGTTCGTTTCGCTGAAGCGCTGAGCCGATGCGCGACTGGCGCTGGATGCTGCTGGTGCTGGCCCTGCTGCTGGGCTGGCTGCAGTACCGCTTCTGGTTCGGTCCGGGCAACTCGGGTGAAGTGATGATGCTCGAAGCCCAGGTCGCCAACCAGGAGCGGGACAATGAGGGTCTGCAGCAGCGCAACGACGCGCTCGCTGCCGAAGTGAAGGACCTCAAGGAAGGCCAGTCCGCCATCGAGGAACGCGCGCGCAGCGAGCTGGGCATGATCAAGCCTGGCGAGAAGTTCTACCGTGTGGTCGAGGATGCGCCGGTCCACCCGGCGCAGCCTGCTGCCGGCGTCACTGCCCAGGCGGGCGAACACCCGGCAGACGTGCCATGAGCGCGGCGATCTGGGTCGTCGTTCCTGCGGCCGGCCGTGGCACCCGCTTCGGTGCACCGCTGCCCAAGCAGTACCTGCAGGCGGGCGGGCAGATCCTGCTCGCCCACACGCTGGACGCGCTGCTGGCGCACCCCGCCGTGGCCGGAGCGATGGTGGTGATCGGCCAGGACGATGCCGACTGGCCGGGCTGGAATGAGTGGTCGGGCAAGCCGGTGCTGACCTGCATCGGCGGCGCGACCCGTGCCGCCTCGGTGCTGGCCGGGTTGCAGGCGCTGCCGGACACCGTGCGTGCCGATGAATTCGTGCTGGTTCACGATGCTGCACGGCCGAACCTGTCGCTGGCCGATCTCGGTCGTCTGCTTGAAGTCGGTCGTGCCGACCCGGTCGGGGCGATCCTGGCTGCGCCGGTGCGCGACACCCTCAAGCGCGCTGGCGACGACGGCGGCATCGATGGCACCGAGCCACGCGAGCGCCTGTGGCGCGCACTGACGCCGCAGCTGTTCCGCCGCCACCAGCTCAGCCGCGCGCTGTCTGACGCTGCGGCCGCCGGTGTTGACGTCACCGACGAGGCCATGGCCATGGAGCGCCAGGGCCAGCGCCCGCTGCTGGTGGAAGGCAGCGAGGACAACTTCAAGGTCACCACCCCGGCCGATCTGGACCGGTTCGAATTCGTACTTTCCCGCCGCGCCGGCTGACCGTCCGCGCGGCCCTGTTGCAAGGGTTGCATCCATGAGCACCGCACCGTTCCCGCCCGTCCGCATCGGCCAGGGCTACGACGTCCATGCCTTCGGTGAAGGCGATCACATCATGCTCGGCGGCGTGAACGTGCCGCACAGCTGCGGCGTGCTCGCGCACAGCGATGGCGACGTGATCCTGCACGCCCTGTGCGATGCGATGCTCGGTGCGCTGGCGCTGGGCGATATCGGCCAGCATTTCCCGCCGAGTGACGACCGCTGGAAGGGCGCCGACAGCAGTGATTTCGTGCGCCATTGCGACAGCCTGCTGCGCGAGCGTGGCTGGCGCGTCGGCAACACCGACATCACCGTGATCTGCGAGCGTCCGAAGGTCGGCCCGCATGCGCTGGCGATGCGTGAGCGCATCGGTGGGTTGCTGCAGTTGCCGCTGGATGCAGTCAGCGTCAAGGCCACCACGTCTGAGAAGCTGGGCTTCACCGGCCGTGGCGAAGGCATCGCCGCACAGGCGGTGGTGCTGCTGGTGGCGGCATGATCCCGCTGCCGTTGGCGTTTGGTGCACCGTTGCTGACGGCGCGCATCCGCACCACGCCGGACGATTTCCAGGTTGACGAACTGCCGGCCTTCGAGGCGACCGGTGAAGGCGAACACCTGCTGCTGCACATCCGCAAGCGTGGTGCCAACACCGTGCATGTGGCCAAGGTGCTGGCCAAGTGGGCAGGCCTGCCGGAAATGGCGGTGAGCTACGCCGGCATGAAGGATCGCCATGCGGTCACCACCCAGCGTTTCAGCGTGCACCTGCCCAAGCGCGTCGCGCCGGACCTGGCCGAGCTGGCCAGCGACGAGATCGAAGTGCTCGAAGCCACCTGGCACAACCGCAAGCTGCAGCGTGGCGCACTGGCCGGCAACCGCTTCAAGCTGGTGCTGCGCGAGGTGCAGGGTGATGCTGCAGCGATCAGCGAGCGCCTGCAGCAGATTGCCGAGCGCGGCCTGCCGAACTGGTTCGGCGAGCAGCGCTTTGGCCGCGACGGCGGCAATGTGCCGGCGGCACTGGCGATGTTCGGTGGCCGCCGCATGCGCAAGGACCAGCGTTCGCTGCTGCTCTCTGCAGCCCGTTCGGCGCTGTTCAACCGCGTGCTGGCCGCGCGCGTGGAGCAGGGCAACTGGGATCAGCCGCTCGATGGCGAAGTGTGGATGCTCGATGGCAGCCGCAGCGTGTTCGGACCCGAGCCGTACACCGAGGTGCTGGCCGAGCGACTGGCGCGTTTCGACATCCATCCCAGCGCACCGCTGTGGGGCGAAGGCGAGCTGCGCAGCGCCGACGCGGCACGTGAGCTGGAGCTGGCCGCGCTGGACGACGACGAGTCGAAGGCGCTGCGGGCCGGCCTGGAAGACGCGCGCCTGAAGCAGGAGCGCCGCGCGCTGCGCCTGCGCCCTGCGCTGCTGCAGCACCAGTGGCTGGCCGACGACGTGCTGGAGCTGTCATTCGCGCTGCCGCCAGGCTGCTACGCCACCGCCGTGCTGCACGAACTCGGCCCGGTCGAAGACGCCTCGCAGGCCTGACAGAAAAAGGGGACGGAGGGAATTAAGTCGTTTGTGCCACAAACGACTTAATTCCCTCCGTCCCCTTTTTCATCTACGGGCCAGCAGCACCAGCATCGCGCCGGTGCCGCCTTGTCCGGTCGGCGCCGAATGGAACGCCAGTACGTCGTTGCGCAGCCGCAGCAGGCGATCGACCAGATTCTTCAGCACCGGTGCACCGCCATCGGACTGCAGGCCCTTGCCGTGGATGATGCGCACGCAGCCATAGTCGTGTGCATGCGCTTCCAGCAGGAACTGGCGCAGCAGCGCCTCCGCCTGCGACGCAGTGGCGCCGTGCAGGTCCAGCTCGTCCTGCACCGAGTACTGGCCACGCTTGAGGCGCTGGAACAAGCGTGGTGGCAGGTTGTCGCGGCGATAGCTGGCCACGTCGCCGGCTTCCAGCGGCGTGCTGTCGCGCAGCAGCCGGGCGAATTCGCCGGCGGCTTCGGCCTCGTCACGTTCGGCCATGCGCGCGCGCGGCTTCGGCCGGGGCGCGGCAGGCGCCGGCTCGGCATCCTTGCGCAGCGGCGTCACTTCGCCGATGGCCGCACGGAACAATGCGGCCGGATCTTCGTCTTCAGGGTGCGACATGCGCACAGGGTAAACCGCCGGCGCATCTCTGCCTATGACGGTTCGATGTCGGTCATGACCGCCGACAGGGTAGGACCGGCGGCTCGCATGCGGCACAATAGACGATGCCCTTGCAGGGTCGACGGCTTCCGCAGGGGAGTACGGCGGTCCCGCCCACACTGCACGGTGACGGAATCGAATTCTTGGAAAATCAAGCGGTTAAATCGAAGATGCGAATCCTGGTCAGTAACGACGATGGCGTCGACGCCGCAGGCATCCGGATGCTTGCTTCGGTGCTGCGCGAGGCCGGACACGAAGTCACGGTGGTCGCGCCCGACCGTGATCGCTCCGGCGCCAGCAATTCGCTGACCCTGGGCCTGCCGATCCGCCTCAAGCGCATCGACCATTACACCGTCTCGGTGGCCGGCACTCCGACCGACTGCGTGCACCTGGCGCTGACCGGGCTGCTCGAGTTCGAACCGGACATTGTCGTGTCCGGCATCAACAATGCCGCCAACCTCGGCGATGACGTGATCTACTCCGGCACCGTCTCGGCGGCGATGGAAGGTCGCTTCCTCGGGCTGCCGGCGGTGGCGGTCTCGCTGGTTACCCGCAACCACGATCCGAAACACTTCGAGACCGCCGCGCGCGCTGCCGTGGAGATCGTTGCCCGGCTCAAGGCCGATCCGTTGCCGGCTGACACCATCCTCAACGTCAACGTGCCTGATCTGCCGTGGAGCGAGGTCGAGGGCTTCGAGGTCACCCGCCTCGGCAACCGCCACCGCGCCGAAGGCTGCATCGCGCAGAAAGACCCGCGCGGCAACGAGGTGTACTGGATCGGCCCGGCCGGCCGTGAGCAGGACTCCGGCCCCGGTACCGACTTCCATGCGGTGCGCACCGGGCATATCTCGATCACCCCGATCCAGGTCGACCTGACCCGCTACCAGGCACTGGAGAAAGTGGCCAGCTGGGTCGGCGGCCTCAGTGCCGCGCTGGACCGGCCGGCATGAGTCCACGCCTGCGCCTGCAACCGGAAGCCGTCGGTATCGGCATGACCTCGCAGCGTGTGCGTGACCGCCTGGTCGACCGCCTGCGCGAAGCCGGCATCGTTGACGAGCCGACCTTGAATGCGATCCGGGTGGTGCCGCGCCATCTGTTCATCGACGAGGCACTGGCCTCGCGCGCGTATGAAGACACTGCGCTGCCGATCGGCCACGGCCAGACCATCTCGCAGCCCTGGGTGGTCGCGCGGATGACCGAGGCGGTCCTCCAGGTTGCACCGAAACGGGTGCTGGAAGTCGGCACCGGTTCCGGTTACCAAGCCGCAATCCTCGGTGCGCTGGGCCTGGAGGTCTACACCGTGGAGCGCATCGGTGATCTGCTGCGGCAGGCCCGCAAGCGCTTCCGTGCGCTGGGCATGAACATCCGCACCAAGCATGACGACGGTCGCGTCGGCTGGGCCGAGCACGGTCCGTTCGATGCCATCGTGGTTACTGCGGCGGCGCCGGCACTGGTCGACGCCCTGATCGAGCAACTGGCCGAGGGCGGCCGCCTGGTGGCGCCGGTCGGTGGCCCCGGGGCGCAGTCGCTGGTACAGCTGGACCGCAAGGCCGACGGCAGCATCGAACAACACGTGCTGGCGCCGGTCACGTTCGTGCCGCTGCTGTCTGGCATGCTCGACTAATCCACGGAGCAGGGTTGCATGAAGATTTTCGGGCCGCTGTACGAGCGGGCGATGAAGTGGGCGGCGCACGAACGCGCGCCGACCTACCTGACGGTGTTGAGCTTCTTCGAGGCGATCATCTTCCCGGTGATGCCGGAGGTGATGCTGGCGCCGATGTGCGTGGCCCAGCCCAAGCGCGGTTGGTGGTTCGCCACCCTGAGCCTGGCCGGCTCGATGGTCGGCGCACTGGTTGGCTACGCGCTGGGTCATTACGCCTTCGAGGCGATCAAGCCGCTGTTCGAGGCGCTGGGCATGCTGCCGGCCATCGAGCAGGGCATCACCACCGTGCAGGCGAAGATGGCCGAGTCGCCGTGGGCAGTGTTCACCTTCCTGGTGCTGGGCGGATTCATGCCCATCCCGATGAAGGTCTTCACGTGGGCATCGGGTATCGTCGGTGTACCGATGCCGCAGTACCTGTTGAGCATGCTGATCGGTCGTGGCAAGCGCGTGTTCGTGCTGGCTGCGGTCATCCGTATCGGTGGTGCGCGTGCTGAAGCGGCACTGCGTCGCTGGATTGAACCGCTGGGCTGGATCGCCACCGCGCTGGTGGTGGTGCTGATCGCCTGGCTTGTATGGAGGTCGAAGTTCGCATGAGTCCTGATCGTCTGAGCAAGGGAGTGCGCATCGGCGCGCTGGCGTTGCTGGTTTCCACCCTGGCCGCCTGCGGCACCGCCACCGTGGTTCGTCCTGGTGGTGGCAGCACCGGTGGCGGTGTGACCACGCCGAAGACCTCGGTACCCAAGCCGGGGCAGACCGTGGTGGTGCGCAAGGGCGACACCATCTATGCGCTGGCCCGCATCCATGACATCACCCCGGCCGACCTGATTGCCTGGAACAGCCTGGACAACCCCTCGACGATCTATCCGGGGCAGGTGATCCGGCTGTATCCGGCCGGTGCCAGCGGCGGCCGCGCGCCCACCACGGTGGTCACCCCGCCGCGTTCCGGTGGCAACAGTGGCGGCAGCACCACGCCGGTCCCGGCGCCGGTCGGTCCGGTGAAAAGCAACATCGCCTGGCGCTGGCCGGCTGATGGCGCCATCGTTGGCCGTTACGTGGCTGGTGATGCGACCAAGCAGGGCCTCGACATCGCCGGCACCAGCGGCCAGGCGGTCAAGGCCACCGCCAATGGCGTGGTGGTGTATTCCGGCGCCGGCCTGGTCGGCTACGGCGAGCTGATCATCATCAAGCACAGCGACCAGTGGCTGTCGGCCTATGGCCACAACCGCAAGCGCCTGGTGAATGAAGGCCAGAGCGTGAAGGCCGGTGAGCAGATCGCCGAAATGGGCCGTACCGGTGCGAACCGCGACATGGTCCACTTCGAGATTCGCTACAACGGCAAGCCGGTCGACCCGCAGCAGTACCTGCCGGCACGCTGATCGTCAGATGCGATAGCGCCGGGCCATGCCCGGCGTTCCTGGCCTGTAGAGTCGAGCCATGCTCGACCCGGGTACCGCAGAGTGGTCATTTGCGATCTTGTGTGTCGCAGGATCACCTTCACGGCGGACGGGATACCCGGCATTCTTGAGCGGTCCCAGTCAATCCGGTACCCCATGCTCCGTCCTGCTTCCACTCTCGCGTTGCTCATCGTCGCGCCGCTGGCCTCCGCAGCCAGCGATCCGCGCGACGTGGTCACCCGTCTTTACGCGGCCGTCCAGGCGCCGGCTTCGGACGAAGCGACCATTCCGCCGTTGCTGGGCGATGCGCTGCGCTCAGCCATCGATGCGCAGCGCGCTTACGAGCGGGCCTGTGCGGTGCTGGCCGCGCATGACGAGAAGCCGCACATGCTGGACCAGAGCCCGTATCTCATGGCGCCGGATCGGCCGGAAACGGTAAAGGTGGGGCTGCCCGCGACGAGCGGCGATGGCAGTTGGGTACCCGTCGAAATGGCGATAGGCGACTATCGCTGGACCGACCGTGTCCTGCTGCAAAGGCAGGGTCAGGACTGGAAGGTCATGGACATCCGCTGGGGCCAGAGCGGCAACCTGATCGGGCGGCTGAAGCAGTTCTCGGCCTTCCGCTGCACCGCTTCTGGCGGCTAGCGCCGGGGCGCGCCCGACGCCTCGACCTCAGCCTTCCAGAATGAAAGCGGCCGCGACCTTGCGGCCTTCGCCCGCCAGGATGTTGAAGGTGCGCGCGGCGGCCGGATTGTTCATCACTTCCAGGCCGATGCCGCGTGACAGGCAGGCAGCCATCACCACTGCCGGCGGGAATACCTGGCGGTCACCCGTGCCGAGCACGATCAGCGCCGGGTTCAGCGCCAGGATCGGCTCCAGGTCAGCCAGCTGCAGCGCGGTGGCGCTCACTACCGGCCATTGCGTGACCAGCTGGTCCGGGGTCAGGAAGAAACTGCTGCCCAGCACCTGGTCATTCACCTTGGCCGAGCGGCCATCGGCGGCGCGCAGGCTGTAGGCGTAATCGGGCGGTTCGTGGTTCAGCTGCATGGCAGTAAGGCGATCAGCCGCGCGGCAGCACGATCTGGCGCTGTTCCTTGCTCGGGCGGTACAGCACGGCGACGTGGCCGATGCGCTGTACCAACGCGCTCTCGGTGGCTTCGACGATCTCGCCGATCATCACGTCACGGGCGTCGCGGTCTTCGGCAGCGACCTTCACCTTGACCAGCTCGTGGCGCTCCAGCACTTCGTTCAGCTCAGCGATGAAGGCCGGGGTCACGCCCTTGCCGCCGGTCTGCAGCAGGGCCTTCAGGTCGTGGGCTTGGCCGCGCAGGAAACGGGTCTGGGAAGCGGTCAGGGCGATGGACATGCAGGAAAACACGGTTGAATGGGGCGATCAGGGTATCATGAGGACCCCATCAGCCCCTATTTTCAATGGCTACCCGCAGCAAAAGCAGCCAGCGCTGGCTCAAGGAACACTTCTCCGACCCCTTCGTGAAGAAGGCCCAGGCCGAAGGCATGCGCTCGCGCGCGGCCTACAAGCTCGAAGAGCTGCTGGAACGTGACCGGTTGCTGAAGCCGCACATGGTGGTGGTCGACCTTGGCGCGGCCCCGGGCGGCTGGTCTCAGCAGGTTAGGAGACAGATCGGCGATACCGGCCGCGTGCTGGCACTGGATATCCTGGACATGCCGCCGCTGGCCGGCGTGGAGTTCCTTCATGGTGACTTCAGGGAAGAAGCCGTTCTATCGCAGTTTGAAGCCATGCTCGGGGATCAGCCGGTAGACCTTGTGCTGTCGGACATGGCCCCCAATAAGAGTGGTGTAGGCGCGGTCGACCAGCCGCGGATGATGCACCTGGCGGAGCTGGCTCTGGATTTTGCCGACAACCACCTGAAGACCGGTGGCGCATTCCTGATCAAGCTGTTCCAGGGCGAGGGCTTTGACGACTACGTGCGCGACATGCGCCGCCGGTACGACAAGGTCTCCATCCGCAAGCCGGAAGCCTCGCGCAAGCGCTCTCCCGAGGTGTATGCCTTGGGTCAGGGAAAACGCGCCCACATGAAGTAAGCTCGCAACGTACGCAAGTTCGACCCCAACGCAACGCCAGCACTGAGAGGAACACCGGAGCCAATGAGGATGAACGACTTGACCAAGAACCTCCTGCTATGGGTGGTCGTCGCCGTCGTGCTGATGGTGGTCTTCCAGAGCTTCTCGCCGAAGTCCTCCGGGGCCGGCGCGCAGGGCGCGTCGTACTCGCAGTTCCTGGACCAGGTGGACAGCGGCAACGTGCAGAAGGTCGCCTTTGGCGGCGACATGCGCGGCGGCACCAGCCAGCTGACCTACACCACCCGCGGTGGGCAGTCGTCCACCATCACCGCACCGTTCGATCGTGACCTGATCAACGTGCTGCGTACCAAGAACGTGGAGATCGTGCAGGAGGAGCCGTCCAGCGGCATTTCCCTCGGCGCGATCCTGATGAATTTCCTGCCGGTCATCCTGATCATCGGCTTCTGGTTGTTCATCATGCGCCAGATGCAGGGCGGTGGCGGCGGTGCCAAGGGCGCGATGTCCTTCGGCAAGTCGCGCGCCAAGCTGCAGGGCGAAGACCAGATCAAGGTCACCTTCGCCGACGTCGCTGGCTGCGACGAGGCCAAGGAAGAAGTGGGCGAGCTGGTCGACTTCCTGCGCGACCCGTCCAAGTTCACCAAGCTGGGCGGCAAGATTCCGCGCGGCGTGCTGATGGTCGGCCCGCCGGGTACCGGCAAGACGCTGCTGGCCAAGGCCATCGCCGGCGAAGCCAAGGTGCCGTTCTTCTCGATCTCCGGTTCGGACTTCGTGGAAATGTTCGTCGGCGTCGGCGCCAGCCGCGTGCGCGACATGTTCGAGCAGGCCAAGAAGCACGCCCCCTGCATCATCTTCATCGACGAAATCGACGCCGTCGGTCGTCACCGTGGCGCCGGCCTGGGCGGCGGTCATGACGAGCGCGAGCAGACCCTGAACCAGCTGCTGGTCGAAATGGACGGTTTTGAAGGTGGCGAAGGCGTGATCGTGATCGCCGCGACCAACCGTCCGGACGTGCTGGATCCGGCGCTGCTGCGCCCGGGCCGTTTCGATCGCCAGGTCGTGGTCGGCCTGCCGGACGTGAAGGGTCGCGAGCACATCCTGAAGGTGCACATGCGTAAGCTGCCGCTGGCCGACGACGTCGAGCCGATGGTGATCGCGCGTGGTACCCCGGGCTTCTCCGGCGCCGACCTGGCCAACCTCTGCAACGAGGCTGCCCTGTTCGCCGCGCGTGGCAACGAGAAGGAGGTCCGCATGGACCACTTCGACCGTGCCCGCGACAAGATCCTGATGGGTGCCGAGCGCCGCTCGATGGCCATGAGCGAGGAGGAGAAGACCCTCACCGCCTACCACGAAGCCGGCCACGCCATCGTCGGCCGCCTGGTGCCCGAGCATGACCCGGTCTACAAGGTCACCATCATTCCGCGCGGCCGTGCGCTGGGTGTGACCATGTACCTGCCGGAAGGCGACAAGTACTCGATGAACCGCGTGGCGATCAAGTCGCAGCTGTGCTCGCTGTACGGTGGCCGCGTGGCCGAGGAGCTGATCTTCGGTGCCGACAAGGTCACCACCGGCGCCTCCAACGACATCGAGCGCGCCACCAAGATGGCCCGCAACATGGTCACCAAGTGGGGCCTGTCCGACCAGCTCGGCCCGATCGCCTATGGCGAAGAGGACGACGAGGTGTTCCTGGGCCGTTCGGTCACCCAGCACAAGAGCGTGTCCAACGACACCGCGCGCCGCATCGACGAGGAAGTGCGCAACATCCTCGACGAGGCTTACGCACGCACCACCGAGCTGATGACGGCCAACCTGGACAAGCTGCACGCGATGTCCCAGCTGTTGCTGCAGTACGAGACCATCGACGCGCCGCAGATCGACGCCATCATGGAAGGCCGTGATCCGCCGCCGCCGGCCGGTTGGAACAAGTCGAACAAGGATGGTGGCAACGACAAGGGCGGCGACGCCCGTCCGCTGCCGCCGATCGCAGGCCCGGCCGAATCGCACTGACGGCCCGCTGCACGTGACACCAGACGAGGCCGGGGCAACCCGGCTTCGTCGTTTCCGGGCCACTGGCCCATCCCGAAGAACTGATCTGACGCTGGAGCCCGCATGTCCGCCCCGAAGCCCGAACCGATTTCCCACACCGCCGAAATGGTCATCGCCACCGTGGTCGGCGTGGGTGTGGGCCTGGGGGCCGACAATCTGCTGCTGGGCTGCGTGGTGGGTATCGGTGTCGGCATCGTGCTGAGCATCGTCAGGACCCTGTACGTGGACCGAAAGCGCCGCCGCCGTTAAGGGTGTTGGCAGGGCTGCGCCCTGCACCCGCGGTAGTGCCGGTCGCTGGCCGGCAACCTCAGCAGCAACAGCAACAGCGGGCTTTCCGTAGGATGGCGGGGCGGTGTCGGAGTGCGGGGACGCTGCAAGTACGTCCCTGTAAGCTTGGCAGCCGCTTGCTCGCGTGCGCATTCCTGCGCACACGGCAAGACCGGGGTTGGGCGTCCTGCCCAACCCGCCCGAGGCATGCCTCGGGCCCATGCGGCTGACACCCCGCACTCCGACACCGCCCCACCCCTGACAATTTCCGCGATCTGTCGGAATGGCATGGACCGCTGTTGGTAGGTGTCGACCTTGGTCGACACAGTAGATCCACGCCATGCGTGGATGCTCTTCCGGATTCGCTTTGGTGGGTGCCGACCGTTGGTCGGCACACCCTCACCCTTTGAACCGCAGCCCGACGCCCGGTTCGGTGAACAGGTAGCGCGAATCCAGCGCTGAATCGCCCAGCTTGTGCCGCAGCTTGCCGACCAGGATGCGCAGGTAATGGGTGTCGTGCTGGTGGGTCGGGCCCCAGATCTCCTGCAGGATCTGTGGCTGGGTCACCACCCGCCCGGCGTTGCGCAGCAGCAGCGACAGCAGCGCGTACTCCTTGCGGGTCAACGCTACCGGCTCGCCATCCAGCGCCACTTCACGGCGGACCAGGTCCACATGCAGGTGGCCATCGTCGAATACCGGTGGCGTGCCATCACTGGGTACGCTGCGCGTGCGCAGCAGCGCCCGCACCCGCGCCATCAGCTCCTGCGTGCCGAACGGCTTGGTCACGTAGTCATTCGCGCCGGTATCCAGCGCACGCACCTTCTCCGCCTCGCCGGCACGCACGGTCAGCATGATCACCGGCACCTGGCTCCACTGCCGCAGCTGTTCCAGCACCTCGTGGCCTTCCATATCCGGCAGGCCGATATCCAGGATCACCAGGTCCGTGTCTTCGCTGGCGGCCAGTTGCAGGCCTTCCTGGCCGGTCGCCGCCTGCCGTACCTGGTAGCCCTGCGCGCGCAGGCTGATGTCCAGGAACCGGCGGATCTGGGTTTCATCATCGATCACCAGCACGCGCGCGGCCGGTACGCTGGCATCAATCGGGGTCGGGCTCATCGTGGGAGGCTGGCTTGAGCAGGGGCAGGGTGATGCGGATCAGGGTACCGCGACCGTCGCGTCCGGGCAGCGCCTGCACGCTGCCGCCATGTGCGCCGATCATGCCCTGGCAGATGGTCAGGCCCAGGCCGGTGCCATGGCGGCCACGGTCGCCACGTTCAACGCTGTAGAACATGTCGAAGATGCGCGCACGCTCGTCGTCGGGAATGCCGGGGCCGGCATCGATCACGTCGATGCGCAGCTGGCCGTCCAGTTCACGCGCCTGCACCTGCACGGCAGCATCCTGCGGTGAGAACTTGGCCGCGTTTTCCATCACGTTGAACACCGCCTGTTCGACCAGCGCCGGGTGTACCCAGATCGGCGCCAGCGTGGCCGGAATGTCCAGCTCCAGCCGCACCTTCGGCTGGTAGCGCTGCAGGCGCCGTGCGGCCGAGCCGATCAGTTCGTCCACGCCGATCCAGTCGCGGTTGATCTTCAATCCCTCGTGGCCGAGGCGGGTCATGTCCAGCAGGTTCTGGATGTAGCGGTCCAGCCGTTCGCCCTCGACCAGGATGGTGTCGAGCAGGGCACGGCGATCGGCCGTATCCATTGCCGCACCATAGCTGGCCAGGCTGTCGGCCGAGCCGATCATCGCCGCCAGTGGCGAGCGCAGGTCGTGCGACACCGAAGAGAGCAGCGCCGAGCGCAGTCGCTCGGTCTCGTTGCTGACGTGCGCCTGCTCCAGTTCCGCCACCAGCCGGGTGCGCAGCGCGGCCTGCGCGATGTCATCGACCATCGCTTCGGCCAGTTGCCGTTGTTCGGGCAGCAGGCGCGCCTGTGCACCGGGCAGATACAGGCCGGCCACGCCGATCGCGCGGTCCTCGCCATCCAGCAACGGCAGGAACCACCACTGCGCGCCGGCCAGGGTATCGGTGAAGCGGCCACTGGGCTGGCCATGGCGCAGCGCCCAGTCGGCGGCGGCCAGGTCGGTGTCGCCGGGCTGGCTGCGGCCACCGGTTGCGGTATCGGCGCCGATCCGCAGCCACGCCGGCACGTCCATGGCCTGTTCCAGTGCATGCCGACCCGCCTGCGCCACCTCGCCGTTGCCGGCGGCACTGGCCAGTTGGCGGCCCAGCTGCTGGCGCGCACGCGCATGGCGGTTGGCCGCACGCAGCGCGATCACCTGCATGCGCAGGCGCGAGGCCAGGCGTCCGGCCACCAGTGCGGCGGCCAGGAACAGGAAGACGGTGATCACGCCCTGGCGTGCGCCAATGGCGAAGGTGAAGCGCGGTGCGATGAACAGGAAGTTGTAGGCGAGGAAACACAGGATCGCCGCCATCACCGCCACGCTGGCGCGCGTGCGCGCGGCCACCACTACCACCGCCACGATGAACACCATCGACAGGTCGGCCATGCCCACCCAGCGTTCGGCCAGCCATGCCACCGCACAGGCCAACGCGGTGGCGATCAGTGCCTGCGCCGGTTCGTAGCTGATGCCGCGCACCGGCGGCAGCAGGCCCTCGCGGCGCGAGCGCGCACGTGCCTGCGGGGTGCTGATGATGGTGATCTCGTAATGTGCGCCGCGCTGGATCAGCTGCTGGGTCAGGGTGCGGTTGAACATCCGCGCCAGCGGACGTTCTCGGGTCCGGCCGAGCACCAGGGTCGACACGCCGTTGTGCGCGGCATGGTCGAGCAGGGCATCGGCGATGCTCGATCCGTGCAGTAGTTCGGCGTCGCCGCCCAGCCGCCGTGCCAGTGCGAAGGCCGCATCGATTTCGCGTCGGGTCGCGTCATCCTGGCGCCGGCCCTGCACGGTCACCACCGTCCACGGCGCGTCGCGGCGTTCGGCGATGCGACGCGCCACCCGCACCAGGTATTCGCTCTGACCGCCGCCATCAATGGCCACCAGCACGCCGCGACGCAGCGGCAGGTTGCTCTCGCCGCGTGCGGCGCGTGCTTCACGCAGGCTGCTGTCGACGCGGTCGGCGGCTTCCTGCATCGCCAGTTCACGCAGCGCGGTCAGGTTGGCCGGCGAGAAGAATGCCTGCAGCGCCTGCGCGGCCTGTTCGGGCACATACACCTTGCCCTGCTGCAGGCGTGCGATCAGTTCGCGTGGCGGCAGGTCGACCAGCACGATGTCATGCAGGCGGTCGAGCACGCCGTCCGGCACGGTCTCGCTCACGCGCACGCCGGTGATGCGCATCACCACATCGTTGAGGCTTTCCAGATGCTGGATGTTCACCGTGGTCCAGACGTCGATGCCGGCATCCAGCAGCTCCATCACGTCCTGCCAGCGCCGCTCATGACGGCTGCCCGGCGCATTGCGATGGGCCAGTTCGTCCACCAGCACCAGCGCCGGATGCCGTGTGAGCACGGCATCCAGATCCATCTCCTGCAGGATGTGGCCGTGATAGGCCACTGCCTTCAGCGGCAGCTGTGGCAGGCCCTCCAGCAGCGCCTGGGTATCGGCGCGGCCGTGGGTTTCCACCAGGCCCACCACCAGGTCGACACCGCGGCGCAGCTGTTCCTGTGCGCGGGTCAGCATGGTGTAGGTCTTGCCCACGCCCGGCGCCGCACCGAGGAACACGGTCAGCTTGCCGCCGGCTTCGCGTTGCAGGCCTTCGACCAGGGCATCGGCCTGGCGGGTACGCGCATCAGTCATGGGGGCCATTGTGCGCGCAGCCGGTGCAGGCCGGCATCACGGTGCCTTGGCCGCGTGGTCCAGCGCGAAGTTCAGCGTCACCACGTTCACCCGCGGCTGGCCGAACAGGCCCCACTGGCGACCTTCGGTATGCGCCTGCACCAGTGCCTGCACGCGTTCCACCGGCAGGCCGCGGGCACGTGCCACGCGTGCCACCTGCAGGCGCGCCGCCGCCGGCGACAGCTGCGGATCCAGGCCACCTGCGGACTGCGTGACCAGGTCTGCCGGTACCTGCGCCGGGGTGACGCCTTCGCGCGCGGCCACCGCAGCGGTGCTGGCGGCAACACGCTCGGCCAGGGCCGGGTTGCTGCGCGCCATGTTGGAACCGGCCGCGGCCATGGGGTCGTAGTTGGCTGCCGACGGACGTGCCTGGAAGTAGCCGTCACCGGTGAACGGCTGCGACAACCATGCCGAGCCGCGTACCTGGCCGTTGCCATCGCGCAGCAGGCTGCCCTCGGCCTGGGTCGGGTAGGCCAGGCCGGCAAAACCGGTGGCGATACCGGCGTAGACCGCACCGGCCAGCAGCAGGGTGGCGAGGCCCAGGCCGATCGCCGGGCGCCAGCTGGCACCATCCTGCAGGCTGGCCACGCGGGCCTCGGCCTTCTGTTCGCGCGGAAGGGAAGATGAAGTGGAAGCAGTACGGTTCATGCGCCGAATACCAGGACAAGAAGAAGGTCGATCGCCTTGATCGCTGCGAACGGCAGCAGCACGCCGCCGAGGCCGTACACCAGCATGTTCCGGCGCAGCAGTGCGGTTGCAGTGGCCGGGCGGAAGCGCACGCCACGCAGGGCGAGCGGGATCAGGGCGGGAATCACCAGGGCGTTGAAGATCAGCGCTGCCAGCACCGCATTGCGCGGGCTCGACAGCTGCATCACGTTCAAGGCGGCCATGGTCGGCACGGCCGCGGCGAACAGCGCCGGCAGGATCGCGAAGTACTTGGAGACGTCGTTGGCCAGCGAGAAGGTGGTCAGCGCGCCGCGGGTGATCAGCTGCTGCTTGCCTACTTCCACCACCGCCAGCAGCTTGGCCGGGTCCGAATCGAGGTCGACCATGTTGCCGGCCTCCTTCGCCGCCTGCGTACCGGAGTTCATCGCCAGACCGATGTCGGCCTGCGCCAGCGCCGGCGCGTCATTGGTGCCATCGCCGACCATCGCCACCAGGCGGCCACCGGCCTGCTCCTGGCGGATGCGTGCCAGCTTGTCCTCCGGGCGAGCCTCGGCGATGTAGTCGTCGACGCCGGCTTCGGCGGCGATTGCGGCGGCGGTCAGCGGGTTGTCGCCGGTGATCATCACCGTGCGGATCCCCATCGCCCGCAGCTGCGCGAACTTCTCGCGCATGCCGTGCTTGACCACGTCCGACAGCTCGATCACGCCCAGCACATGGCGGCCCTCGGCCACCACCAGCGGGGTGGCACCATTGCGTGCGACCTGCTCCACGCGCCCGGCCAGTTCCGCCGGCACGTTGCCGCCCAGCGCCTGCACGTGGGCACGGATCGCATCGGCGGCACCCTTGCGGATCTGCCGCCCATGTTCCAGGTCCACGCCGGACATGCGGGTCTGCGCACTGAACGCCAGGTACTCGGCGTGGTCCGGTTCGGCGGTAGCGCAGCCCTGTTCGCGCGCCAGGCGCACGATGGACTTGCCTTCCGGGGTCGGGTCGGCCAGCGAGGACAGCAGTGCGGCCTCGCGCAGCTGGCTGGCATCGATGCCGGCCAGCGGATGGAAGTGGCTGGCCTGGCGGTCGCCGTAGGTGATGGTGCCGGTCTTGTCCAGCAGCAGTACGTCGACGTCGCCGGCCACCTCCACCGCCTTGCCCGACTTGGCCAGCACGTTGGCGGCCAGCGCACGGTTCATGCCGGCGATGCCGATGGCCGGCAGCAGGCCGCCGATGGTGGTCGGGATCAGGCACACCAGCAGCGCGATCAGCAGCAGCGGATCGACCTTGACGCCGACGGCGGCACCAATGGCCGGCAACGTGGCCACCACCACCAGGAAGGTCAGCGTCATCGCCGCCAGCAGCAGGGTCAGCGCGATCTCGTTCGGGGTCTTCTGGCGGTTGGCGCCTTCCACCAGCGCGATCATCCGGTCCAGGAAGCTGTGGCCGGGTTCGGCGGTCACCCGCACGATGATCTGGTCGGACAGCACTTTGGTGCCGCCGATCACGCCGGAACGGTCGGTACCGGCCTCGCGCAACACCGGTGCCGATTCGCCGGTCACCGCCGCTTCGTTGATGGTGGCCAGGCCCTGCACGATCTCGCCATCGGCCGGCACCAGCTCACCGGCACTGACGATCACGTGGTCGCCCGGGCGCAGCTCGGCGGCCGGCACCTGGGTTTCGGCGGCGCCTGGCTGCGGCGCCGCCAGCCGGCGTGCCACCAGGTCCTGGCGGGCACGCCGCAGCGAGGCGGCCTGGCCACGGCCACGCGCTTCCGCTACGGCTTCGGCGAAGTTGCCGAACAGCACGGTCACCAGCAGGATCGCGGTCACCGCCAGGCCGAAGCCCAGCGGCGCGTTGCCGGTCAGGGTGACGATCGCGGCGACGATCGTGCCGGCCATCACCACCGCCATCACGGGGCTGCGCACCAGATGCATCGGCGACAGCTTGAGAACCGCTTCGACCAGCGCACGGCGCAGGCCGGCGCCATCCAGCAGGGCAGGGCGCGCTGCATGGGTACTACGGGTTGAACTTGCTTGGGTACTCATCAGGGTGTCCTTAGTGCAGTCCCAGGCTCAGGTGGTCGGCGATCGGGCCGAGTACCAGCGCCGGCATGAACTGCAGCACGGTCAGGATGACGATCACCGAGACCAGGGTCAGGGCGAAGGTCGGGGTTTCGATCTGCAGGCTGCCGGCAGACTCCGGGGCCTGGCGCTTGGCAGCCAGCTGTGTGGCCACCACCAGCGGAATGATCAGCAGCGGGAAGCGGCCCAGCAGCAGTACCAGCGAGCAGCTCAGGTTCCACCACAGCGTGGCGTCGCCTAGCCCTTCGAAGCCCGAGCCGTTGTTGGCGTAGGCCGAGACGTACTCGTAGAAGACCTGGCTGATGCCATGGAAGCCGGGGTTGGAGGTGCCCGCCAGGCCGGGTACGGCCAAGGTGATCGCAGTGAACACCAGCAGGGTGATCGGCTGCAGCAGCACCAGCAGGGCCAGCAGGCGCACCTGTGGCGTCTCCAGCTTGCGGCCGAACAGCTCCGGCGTGCGGCCAGTCATCAACCCGGCTAGGAACACACCCAGCAGCAGATAGACGATGAACTGCTGCAGGCCACAGCCGATGCCGCCCCAGATCGCGCTGACCAGCATGTTGACCATCGCGATGCCACCGCTCAGCGGCGCCAGCGAATCGTGCATGCCGTTCACCGAGCCGTTGGAGACCTGGGTGGTCACCGCCGCCCACAGCGCGGTGCCATCGGCGCCGAAGCGCACTTCCTTGCCTTCCATCAGCAGCGGCGTGGCGGTGCTGGCGCTATGTCCTTCGCTCCACATCATCGCGCCGGTGGAAAGCAGCGACATGCCCAGCATGCAGCTGAACACCAGGGCGCCGAAGCGACGTCGGCCGGTGAACGCACCGATCATGAAGATCACTGCCATCGGCACCAACAGGATGCCGACGATTTCCAGCGCGTTCGACAGCGGGGTCGGGTTCTCCAGCGGGAAGCTGCTGTTCGGGCCGTACCAGCCGCCACCGTTGGCGCCCAGCTGCTTGGCCGCGACCATCGCCGCGACCGGGCCCAGCGGCAGCTTCTGTTCGGCCATGCCGGCGCTGGCGTCGATCGGCGTGGCCTGCGGCCCACCGGTCATCGTCGACGGCACGCCCTGGCTGGTCAGCAGCAGGGTCCACACCAGGCACAGCGGCAACAGGAAGCGCACGCACAGGCGCACCACGTCCACGTAGTAGTTGCCCACCGCCACCTGGCGGTCATCGCCGGTACCCGTCGCCGCCGCCTGCGGCGCACGCGAGAACAACGCGCGCAGCGTCGCCACTGCCAGCGCCAGGCCCATCATCGGCGTCACCACCTGCAGGCCGGTGATGCCGGTCATCTGCGAGAGATAGGACAGCTGCGCCTGACCCGAATAGTGCTGCTGGTTGGTGTTGGTCAGGAACGAGATCATCGTGTGCAGCGCGGTGTCCCAGCGCATGTTCGGGATCTGGTCCGGATTCAGCGGCAACCAGGCCTGGGTCATGAACACCGCCTGGGTCAACACAGCAACCACCACGTTGCTCAGCACGAAGGCCAGCACGTAGCCGCGCCAGGACATCGAGCGCGACGGATCGACCCCGAACACCCTGTACAGCGGTTTCTCGATCCAGTGGAACAGCACGTCGACCTTCATCGGCGTGCCACGCATCACGCGGGCCAGGTACAGGCCCAGCGGCCACGCCAGCAGCAGGCTGGCGGCAATAATCACAAGCATCTCAGTCATGGCCGGCTCCGCTCAGAACGACTCGGGCCGCAGCACGACATAAAGGAGATAGGCGGCGGCGACCAGCACCAGCACGCCACACAACAACGACAGCCAGGGGGACATTGCAATAGCGTCCTGGTGGAACCCCTCCACCTCAGGCCGTCATCGTCGTCCTGCCCCCCATAAACGCACTACGCGCCGGACCGGGCCGACGCGTAAAGAGTGCATAAATTCCGTGGGCCAATCCGTAACCAGGCCCTGGGTAGCGCCGGGCCATGCCCGGCGACGGGAGCGTGGTCAGCCCGCCGGAGCCTGGCTCGCCGGCACCAGCCCCTTCAGCTCGCGATAGCGCTGCAGGGTGCTGTCGATCTCGGCCTTCAACGCCTGCTGCTGCTGCAGGAACCCGGCTTGCAGCCGTTGCTGCGACTGCAGTTGCACGTGCCGCTGGCGGATCGCCTCGGCCTGCTTGTCGGCCACCTTGCCACCGGCCAGTTCGCGGTCACCTGCGGCCGCCAGCAGCGCCACCAGCGACTCACGCAGGCTGGTGACGTTGTACTCGGCGGTCTTCAGGTTGTTGTCCAGTACTTCCTGACGCTCGGCAAACACCCGGCGCAGGTCGTCCTCGCTGCCATAGGTGGTCAGCATCGCCTGCTCGGTGCGCTGGCGGGTCTGCGCGGCCATCAGGTCCAGCTGCTGCTGCGCCGCCTCCGTGCTGGCGGCGGCGCGCTCTTCGTCGGTCAACGCGCGCTGGACCTGCGCATTGCGCAGGCCGCTCTTCGCGTTGAACTCCTCGCGGGCATGGTTGACCGCATCGGCCGGCAGCGAATCACTGCAGATCCGCTCCTTGCCCTCGTTCCAGCAGTACAGCTTCTTTTCCGTCTTGCCGCTGTCGCGCGACTGCGCCAGTACGGTGAACGGCACGGCCAGCAGCAGGCCGGCAAAGAGCACAGCAGGAACTCGGGACATGACCTTTCCCCTGGGTCGGTCAGCGGATCGAACGGACGCCGTACTGGGCCCGGTAGGCTTCCAGCGGCTGCCGGTAACCCACAAGTTCCGGGTTGCCGGAGGCGAAATCAAGCAGATCGGCCAGCGATGCCACGGCGATCACCGGAATGCCGGCTTCCTCGGCCACCGACTGCGCCGCCGAACGGCGATCGGTTTCCGAAGCGATCTCCTGGCGGTCCAGTGCCACCACGATGCCGGCCGGGGTGCCACCGGCGGCGCGGATGATGCCCAGCGCTTCGCGGATCGCGGTACCCGCAGTGATCACGTCATCGACGATCAGCACGCGCTTGCCATTCATGTCGGCGCCGATCAGCTGGCCGCCTTCGCCATGGTCCTTGGCTTCCTTGCGGTTGAACGACAGCGGCAGGTCACGGCCACGCTGGGCCAGCTCGCAGGCCATCGCGGTGGCCAGCGGAATGCCCTTGTAGGCGGGGCCGAACACCACGTCGTACTTGATCCCGGTGGCATCGATGGCATCGGCGTAGCAGGCGCCGAGCTGCGACAGCAGCGAACCGGAGTCGAAACGACCGGCGTTGAAGAAATAGGGGCTCAGCCGGCCGGACTTGAGGGTGAACTGGCCGAAGCGCAGGGCGTCGGCGGTCAGGGCCAGCTGCAGGAAACGGTGGCGGTGGTCGCTCATCAAAACTCGATTCATCTTCATTTGGAGCACAAATCCTAATCCAGCTGGGCGTTTCGCGCTCGTCCGGGGCCCTGTGAAGGGTGTCGCGGCCCGGCCTGGCGGACTGCGCAGCCCCGCGGGCAACCGGTATGCTTGCCCGGTTTCCCGCCGCAGGTCCCCCGCATGCGCATCATCAGTTTCAACGCCAATGGCATCCGCTCCGCCGCAACCAAGGGCTTCCTCGACTGGTTCCGGTCCCAGGACGCCGACGTCCTGTGCATCCAGGAGACCAAGGCCCAGGAAGACCAGCTGACCGACCCGATGTTCCGCCCGGACGGCCACCACTGCTTCTACCGCGACGCCATCACCAAGAAGGGCTACAGCGGCGTGGCGATCTACAGCAAGCGCGAGCCGGACCAGGTCATCACCTCGCTGGGCTGGGCCCCGTTCGACGACGAAGGCCGCTACATCGAGGCGCGCTACGGCAACCTCAGCGTGGTCTCCTTCTATATCCCGTCCGGCAGCTCGGGCGACCTGCGCCAGGGCTTCAAGTTCGAAGTGATGGAATGGCTGCGGCCGATCCTCGAGGAATGGGCGCGCAGCGGCCGCGACTACGTGCTGTGCGGCGACTGGAACATCGTGCGTTCGGCGCTGGACATCAAGAACTGGAAGTCCAACCAGAAGAACTCCGGCTGCCTGCCGGAAGAGCGCGACTGGCTCAATGCCCTGTGCGCCGACCATGGCCAGGCCACCGATGTCGCCGCCGGCCGTGGCTGGGCTGACGCCTACCGCCTGCTCAACCCCACCGGCGAGGACTACACCTGGTGGAGCAACCGTGGCGCGGCCCGTGCCAACAATGTCGGTTGGCGCATCGACTACCAGTTCATCACCCCGGGCCTGCGTGACCGCCTGCGCAGCTGCTCGATCTACCGCGACGAGCGCTTCTCCGACCACGCGCCGTTCATCGTGGACTACGACCTGTGACCGAGGCTGCCAAGCCGCGTCGGCCGTGGCAGCAGGTGGTGTCCAACCTGAGCCAGCGCAAGGTGCTGGCGATGCTGCTGCTCGGCTTCAGTTCCGGCCTGCCGATCTATCTGGTGGGCAACACGCTCGGCTTCTGGATGCGCAAGGAAGGCATCGAGCTGAGCACGATCGGTTTCCTGTCATGGGTCGGGCTGGCCTACACCATGAAGTTCCTGTGGGCGCCGATCGTTGATAAGACCGACGTGCCTCTGTTCGGTCGCTTTGGCCGCCGCCGTGGCTGGATGCTGCTGTCGCAGCTGGTCGTGGTGGTGGGCCTGGTCGGCATGGCGCTGGTCCAGCCCAAGGGGGGCCAGATCCAGTTCCTGGGTATCGCCTGGCAGCACATCGTCGTGTTCGGCGTGATGGCCGTGATCGTGGCGTTTGCTTCGGCCACCCAGGACATCGTCATCGATGCCTGGCGCATTGAAAGTGCTGACAACAGCGAGCAGCTGGGCCTGCTGACCTCATCCTCGGCGCTGGGCTATCGCACCGCATTGCTGGTCACCGATGCGCTGATCCTGATCATCGCGGCCCGTGTCGGCTGGCAGGTCTCGTACGAGATCATGGCCGTCCTCATGGCGCTTGGCGTGGTGGCCGTGGTCATGGCCCGTGAGCCTGCGCGGGAAGTGGCTGCCGTGCAGGCTCAGGCGACCTCGCTGTGGACGCCGCGGGGCCTGTTCGACGCCGTGGCGGGGCCGTTCATCGCCTTCGTCCGCGAGCATCGTAGTGGTGCGATCCTGATCCTGGTGGCCATCAGCGTCTATCGCATGGCCGACTTCGTCATGGGGCCGATGGCCAACCCGTTCTACGTCGATCTCGGCCTGGACGAGGACACCGTTGGCGCTGTGCGAGGCTCGGTGGGTCTGGTCGCGACCTTCGTCGGCATTGCTGCGGCGGGCCTGGTCTCGGTGCGCTGGGGGGTGCTGGCGGCGCTGATGGTGGGTGCCGTGCTGGGTCCGGCCTCCAACCTGGCGTTTGCCTGGCTGGCCTATTCGGGCCCGGACACGACCCATTTCGCGGTGGCCATGGCAATCGACAACTTCGCCAGCGGTTTCGCCGGTACGGCGCTGATCGCCTATATGTCGAGCCTGACCAGCATCGGATACACCGCAACCCAGTACGCGCTGCTGAGTTCGTTCTACGCGATGCCAGGCAAGGCGCTCAAGGGGCTCTCGGGGTGGTCGGTACAGACGCTCGCGCAGGGCCGGACGCTGCTGGAAGGCTACGCGCTGTTCTTCGTCGGTACCGCGCTGGTGGCGATCCCGGTGGTGATCCTCTGCGCCCTGCTGATCCTGCAGCAGCGTCGTCGCCAGGCCGCAAGCGCCACCTGATTGCCTGCCCGCCCGGTCTGCGGGATCATCGCCCCCGACGCGCCGAGGGGGCGGTGCCTTGCGAACGGGGAAGTGAGCATGGCCGACGTTGTGCTGCGGGACCTGGACCCGCTGCTGCTGGAACGTATCCGACGTGTCGCGGTTGCCCGCGGCTGGACCCACGAACAGACCTGCGCCGCCTTGCTGGAGCAGGGCCTGTTCGGCAGTGAACTGGAGGTCCGCTCCGGCTTCGGCGATCCCGAAGTGAACGCGCTCTCCGACGCCATCGCCGCCCTGCAGGCCCTGCCCGCAGGGCAGGGCTTCGATTAGTGCCCATGTAGCGTCGAGCCACGCTCGACCGCCGTTCCCGGTAGATCCACGCCATGCGTGGATGACCACCTCACGCCAGGTGGATCGCCCCCAGGATCCGCGGCCCCGTTGCCCCGGTCACGCCCGGCAGGTTGCCGGCCAGCCCGTCCATCGTCCGCTGCGCCAGCCAGGCGAAGCCCATCGCTTCCACGTACTCCGGGTCCAGCCCATGCACTGCGCTGGACTCCACCTGCACCCCCGGCAGCCGTGCAGCCAGCCGCTTCATGAGCTGCCGGTTGCGCACCCCGCCGCCGCAGACCAGTAGGCGCCGGGTCTGCGGCTGCTGCGCCAGCAGCGCATCGGCCACCGTCGCCACGGTCAGCTCCAGCAGGGTGGCCTGCACATCGGCGGCAGCGTACTGGCCTTCGCCCATGTGGGCCTCGGCCCAGGCCAGGTGGAACTGTTCGCGGCCGGTGCTCTTCGGCGGCGGCAGCGCGAACCACGGCTCCGAACGCCAACCCGCCAGCAGGCTCTCGTCCACCGCGCCACTGGCGGCATACGCGCCGTCGGCATCAAAGGTGCGGCCGGTGTGGCGCTGGCACCAGGCATCCATCAGCGCGTTGGCCGGGCCGGTATCGAAGCCACGCACCGCGCCTTCGCGCGGGATCAGGGTCAGGTTGGCGATCCCGCCCAGGTTGAGCACGGCGCGGTCTTCATCAGCCGTGCCCAGCATGCCGAGGTGGAAGGCCGGCATCAGCGGCGCACCATGGCCTCCGGCTGCCACGTCGCGGCGGCGGAAATCACACACCGTGGTGATCCCGGTCAGCTCGGCGATGCGGTTGCCGTCGCCCAGCTGTACGGTGAAGGCCGGATTGGCCAGCGGGCGATGGCGCACGGTCTGGCCGTGCGAGCCGATCGCGCGGACCTGGCTGCGGTCCACACCGGCCTCGGCCAGCAGTTGATTGGCGGCTTCAGCGAAGCTGATCGCGATCCGCGCGTCCAGTTCGCCCAGCTCCTCCAGCGAGTCCAGCGGGCCCCCTTCGCCCAGTGCCACCAGCCGCGCCCGCAGCACCGGCTCCCAGCGGGCGGTCAGGCCATGCACGAAGCGGCAGCCAGCGCCGCTGGGGAACTGCACCAGCGCGGCATCGATGCCATCGGCGCTGGTGCCCGACATCAGGCCAAGGTACAGGGGGGCGTCAGCGTCGACAGTTGTGTTCATGGCAGGCATAAAAAAAGGACGCGGCAAGCTTGGGCTGCCGCGTCCTTCTTCGTCAACGCAGGGGCTCAGCCGCGCTTGCGGCCGGTTGCCTGTTTGTCCTTGGCGCTGGCAACCTCGGGGGCGGCCTCGTCGCGGCTGGTCGGTGCCGGGCTGGCGTCGGCGTAGATCAGCTTCTCCATGCCCTGGATGCGCGCCATCGCCGGTGCGGTCTGCGCGCGGAAGGCGACCAGCTCGGCGCCCTTCAGCGGCTCCGGCGGCGGCATGGTCACGGTCAGCGGGTTGCGGTGCTCGCCGTTGACGCGGAATTCGTAGTGCAGGTGCGGGCCGGTCGCCAGGCCGGTCGAGCCGACATAGCCGATCACCGTGCCCTGGGCCACACGCTGGCCGGTCTTGATGTTCGCAAAGCGCGACATGTGGCCGTACAGGGTGGTGTGGCCGCGGCCGTGGTCGAGGATCACCACGTTGCCGTAGCCGCGCTGCACCCCGGCGAACTGCACGCGGGCGTCGCCGGCGGCCATGATCGGGGTGCCGGTGCGCGCGGCGTAGTCCACGCCCTTGTGCATGCGCATCTTGCCCAGCACCGGGTGCTTGCGCGCGCCAAAGGTCGAGCTCAGCCGTGCGAACGGGATCGGCATGCGGATGAAGCTCTTCTTCAGCGAACGGCCGTTGATGTCGTAGTACTCGGACTTGCCGTTGCGGTCGAAGCGGAAGCCGGAATAGGTCTTGCCACCGGTGGTGAAGGTCGCCGCCAGGATCTTGCTGGTGTCCACCTTCTCGCCTTCGCGCCAGGTTTCATCCATCACCACGCTGAAGCGGTCGCCCGGCTGCAGGTCCTTCGAGAAGTCGATGTCGTACTTGAAGATGTCGTCGGTCATCGTCGCGATCGCCGACGGCGACAGCCCGGCGCGGCGGGCCGCGGCATACAGCGAGCTGGTGATCTCGCCGCTGGTGACCACCGTGCGCGTGGAGGTCTCGCGTTTGGTCACCTTCTCCTTGATGTCATCGCCGGCCAGGCTCAGTTCCACCCGGTTGTCGGCATCGCGGTCGAAGCGGATGCTGCGCAGGTCACCGGACAGCGGCATGTCGAAGGCGATCTCGGCACCCGGGCGCAGCTTGGTCAGCGCCTCACGTGCACCTGGGTGGTCCAGTACCCGGTGCAGGGTGGTGGCCGGAATGCCGGCCTTGTCGAACAGGTCGCTCAGGGTCTGGCCGCGCTGCACCCGCAGCACCTGCCAGCTGTCTCCGGGCACCTGCTGCTGGCGGGCCATGGTCAGCGGCGGCAACGGCAGCGCCAGGCTGGTGTGGCTGTCGGCGAAGGGCGCATCGATGGTGTGCGAGAAGCCGGGAACGATCGTCGCCACCAGGGCGCCGATGGTCGCGAACAGGCTGGCATGCATCCAATGGCGGCGCGTCCAGCGCTCATTGAAGGCGGCGGGAAGATGTTGCCTGAGCTTCCGATGCAGGGCGTTGTCGTGCAGGACGTGGAGGCGTTCCTGGAAGCGCTGCTTGCGTGCGCGCCCTTGTTCGGAATTGTGCATCGGCGGTTTTTTCCTGGCAGCCCGGGAGCGCGGGCCTGATCGCCGGTTACCATAGACACCTGAGAAAACCGCGTCAAACCCTTGTGCCCATTGGCTTTTGTGAAGCCAATCGGGTTAACTTTGCTTTAACACCCCACACAAGAATCGGCGTTGCCGGGAGTAGTCACGTGTCCTCGATTGAAGAAGCCCTTGCCCTGATCGGCCGTGGTGCCGACGAGATCCTCAAGCTCGAGGATCTGCGTGCGCGCCTGCAGGAAGGCCGCCCGCTGCGGATCAAGGCCGGCTTCGACCCCACCGCGCCCGACCTGCACCTGGGCCATACGGTGCTGCTGAACAAGATGCGCCAGTTCCAGGACCTCGGCCACCAGGTCATTTTCCTGATCGGCGACTTCACCGGCATGATCGGCGACCCGTCCGGCAAGAGCCTGACCCGCAAGCCGCTCAGCAAGGACGACGTGCTGGCCAATGCCCGTACCTATGAAGAGCAGGTATTCAAGGTGCTGGACCGCAACCGTACCGAAGTCCGCTTCAACTCGGAGTGGTTCGGCAAGATGGGCGCCGCCGACATGATCCGCCTGGCCGGCCAGCACACCGTGGCGCGCATGCTCGAGCGCGACGACTTCGCCAAGCGCTATGCCGCCCAGCAGTCCATCGCCATCCACGAGTTCCTGTACCCGCTGGTGCAGGGCTACGACTCGGTGGCCCTGGAAGCGGACGTCGAGCTCGGCGGCACCGACCAGAAGTTCAATCTGCTGATGGGCCGCGGCCTGCAGGAGCACCACGGCCAGAGGCCGCAGGTGGTGCTGACCATGCCGTTGCTGGAAGGCCTGGACGGCGTCAACAAGATGTCCAAGTCGCTGGGCAACTACATTGGTATCAGCGAGCCGGCCATCGACATCGTCACCAAGACCATGAAGGTGGACGACACCCTGATGTGGCGCTGGATCGAGCTGCTGTCCTTCGACATCAGCCAGGCCGAAGCCGTACAGCTGCGCGAGCAGGTGGCCAATGGCGGCCTGAACCCGCGCGTGGTCAAGCTGCGCCTGGCGCGTGAACTGGCGACCCGCTTCCATGACGCCGCAGCGGCCGAACAGGCGGTTGCCGGTTGGGAAGCGGCGGTGACCGGGCAGGGCGACATCACCCAGCTGCCGCTGCAGGACGTGGCGATCCCGGCCGAAGGCCTGCGCATCGCCGCGCTGCTGACCGCGGCCGGCCTGACCCCGAGCAACTCCGAAGCCAACCGCAAGCTCAAGGAGCGCGCGGTGAAGGTGGACGGTGAAGTGGTCGAAGACGGCCAGCAGGTGCTGCAGCCGGGCTTCGAAGGCCTGCTGCAGGTCGGCAAGCGCACCTTCGCCCGCGTGCGCCTGGTCGCTGCCTGACACCAGGGAAGGGCCGGCGCAGCCGGCCCTTCCTTTTGTAGAGTCGAAGGCAACGGCAGGAGCCGTTGCCAACGTCGCTTGCGACGGCCCGGAGGGGGCCGGGCAGGACGCCCGGCATAGCCACGCTCGACTGCTCTTGCTCTTCGCGGGGTCCTCCCGCAGCGCGATGGATGAACGGATGCAACATCCGTTGAAAAAAATCGCCACACCCCCTTCACAAATGATGCGAATGGGGACATACTTCTCTTCCCCCGTCGCAGGGGTCGCCACCAAGGGGCTTCAGCGACAACAGGGCGCCCACCACCGCCGAACGAAATGATCGAACGAAGGTGTTGACGGACTGAAAAAGTCTGGCATAATGGGCGGCTCGCTACGAAGGAAACTTCGCAGCACACGGGAACGGCGCTGAGGCCACTTCCCCGGATCTTTGAAAGTATGCGCAGGTATCTTGTGAAGGCGCCTGCAG